>JABBBA010000014.1 GCA_018607685.1 K189A clade bacterium
CCTTGTAGCTCAGCATCCAGTACGTCCGGAATACTTTCGATATCGTTGCGAATGTCGAGCGCCAGGTTATATAGCGTGCGTTCCGGAACGTCGTCCCCGACGAAATTAATCTGCAGGATAGGGAAGTCGGCCGTTGTTTCTTCGTGAATAATCGGCTCTTCGGTTGAGCTTGGCAGTTCCGCCTTGGCTCTGTCTACCGCCTCACGGACATCAATCAGGGCCTCGTTGATATCATGGTCAGCGTCGAACTCGACGAACAGCATGCCGAAGTTTTCGGTGGCGTAGGAGGTAATTTCTTCCACGCCTTCTACGCTACGGAGTTCAATTTCCATCGGCATGACCAGCAGCCGCTCAGCGTCCTCGGGCGAAATACCTTCGTTAAAAATCTGGACCTGAAAGAAGGGCACCTGGATATAGGGGTCACCCTCGATAGAGATAGCCTGTAATGAAAAGATACCGGCGATAATCACCATCGCCATCAATAGGAGGGTGGTGCGCGTGCGGTCTACTGCTGCGTCGACAAGGGCGTTCATAGCGCCGGGTTCTCGCTCTCTTTGGCACCGCCGACAAGACTAAGCGGCTGATGTGTGGGTGTGACTATCTCACCGGCAACCACGAGTTGCTGACCAACGACAACGACTTTCGCCACGTCGGGGAGACCCGTCACCCAGATACCATCAGCTTCATCTTTGATGATGTTCACTTCATGAAACTCAACCACATCGTTAGCGTTTATGATTCTAACGCCCATTTGACCAGCGTCACTTAGCACCAACAGCGCCGGTGATATTTTCTGTGCCTTTAGAACCTCAACTGGTATTGAAATCTGGGCTGTGACGCCGCTGGGGATCAAAAAGTCGCTGTTATCAACATGAACTTCAATGGGGTAGGTGCGTGTTCCCTGTTCAGCAGTCTTCGCGATGAACGTGACTTCACCGGATACACTGACATCTTTAGGCAACATAGCCGTAGCCAATTGCCCTGGCTTGATGAAAAGCAATTCGTTCTCAGCGACCTGACCAATAACCAGCATTGGATTTAGGTCCACGAGCGTGACGCACGGAGAACCCGGCGTCACGTACTGTCCGATCTCCATATGAACTTTTTCTACAACGCCGTCGAAAGGCGCAACAATATTCAACCTTGCCAGTTCGAGTTCACTTTCCTTTAGCCTCGCCTCGGCTGCAGCGAGTTTGGCTTTAGACTGGGCGATAGCGGTTTCAGATTGAAGCCCCTGTTTAGAGAGCTTCACTGCGCCTTCATATTCTATTTTTGCCTGCGCGGCGCTGGCTTCTGACTCTTTGAGTCTTGCTGCTCTGTCTTCAACTGAAATGTGGCAAAGGAGGGCGCCTTCAGTCACCCGGTCTCCACGTTCTACTGGACGATTGACCACCAGACCGTTTATCTGCGATTGAACAACAACAGAGCGTTTGTTCTGGGTGCGTCCACGAATAGTGAGCACGCGGGATTGTTCAGAGGCATGGATTGTAGAGACCCTGACTCTGGTGGGTGGTCGCTCTTCCTGTAAGGCCGCAACTCGTTGATTTGACTCGGCAATGCTAGATGCTGGTGGTTCTGGTTGGTCGCCAAGCTGGCCTGACGCCAACCATATGACCACCACTGCACCGATGGCGCATGCCGTAATATATGTAGCTCGCATTCGGGGTACTCTAGTCCGTCCTCGGGTATCTGCCGAGGGAAATGAGGTAGGTTGAGTGATTTGCACGAACAACCGTGTGGTGCGCATTGTAGTGATTGGACTAGATTCATCAAGGACTGACTTGTAAGCCCCCTAAGTCACTGATTAATTGAATTATTTCCGTAACTAGGATATCGTGCGCGGCGTCTCATCCCGGTGAGCCAGCGTGCCCAGTCATCTCGACCGGAGCCGTAGGCGAAGTGGAGAGATCTAGATCTTGGCTCCCCAGTCATCTCGACCGGAGCCGAAGGCGTAGCGGAGAGATCTCCTGCCCGCCGAAGAAGTTTGAATTGGAGAGGTGTCCGAGTGGCTTAAGGAGCACGCTTGGAAAGCGTGTGTACGGTCAAACGTACCGAGGGTTCGAATCCCTCCCTCTCCGCCAGAATTCGCAAGGTGCTGCCCTGGCACATGCTTTACAGTTAATACCGGAGACATGGTTTACAGTTTCTTCGGTATAAAGGGATTTTGTGTTGGCTCAACCCGACACTCATCCTCGTCAAAAAATCCTAAGTCATAATCCATGAAGCTGACAAGCCATATTTTGTCTGCTACCTCTCTAATACCCACCATTTGGCATGCAAAGGCCCGACTAAGGTTTATTTTCCGTTTACCAATGCAGATCCTGCCGCACGATGTTACTCGAACCGTCCGGTCATGGTAAGGATACTCAGGCTCATCCGGTGGTCGATAGGTTTTGGCCGAAGGTGTATATAGCTCGCCCGGATACTGGCCGCCGAGTGCCTGGTGCGGGCGCTCGTTATTGTAGATCTCGATAAACTGATCAAACCGCTCTTGTTGCTGTAAGAAGTTGAATGAAGCGGGTTTGGTAGCCTCCTTTTTTAGCGTGAGATGCATGCGTTCGTGGCGGCCATTTTGTTCCGGATGACCAGGTTTGATCCGCTCAATCTGGATACCCAGGCGTAGCCACCAGACGGACAGACGACTCATGCCAAAGAAGGCATTAGGTGATGCAAACGGCACACCATTGTCTGTTCGAATGGCACCGGGTACGCCATATTCTTTGAACGTACGCTCAAACACTGCAAAAGCGAACTCTGATTTGGTGGTTGAAAGACCTTCGCAGGCCAGTAGATAGCGGGAGCTGTAATCAGTGATGGTGAGCGGATAACAATACTGCTTATTGCCGAGCAGGAACTCACCTTTGTAGTCCGCACACCAGAGGTGGTTCGGTGACTGCACATGGCTGAGTGGCGTTCCTTGGGCTTTACCGTGGCGACGTCGCTTGCGTCGCTTTACCAGACCATGGCGATCCAGGATCGCGTGGACAGTACTCTTGGCTGGCGGCGCGATCATCGGATAGGTCTTGATCAACTTATCCCGGATCTTCTGGGCACCCCAGTGGGTATATTCCCGTTTTATCTTCAGGATGGTCCGCTCGACCTGAAAGGGTAAACGATTGGCGTGATGGTACGGTCGGCGACTTCGATCTTTGAGGCCATCGAGTCCAGTTTCTTTGTAACGATTGAAGATCTTGTAGCCAGTGGGTCGAGATATGCCAAACTCAAGACACAGAGCTGACATCTTCTCCCCATCCAGCAGGCGAGCTACAAACTTAAGGCGTTCATCCATTGGTTTACACTCTTTCCAGGGCATTTGGGGGCTCCAAATGCCTCATTGTGTAAACCATGTCTCCGGTAAAGTCTGTAAGCTATGTGTCGGGTACTACACAAGGTCCTTACCGAGCACGCAGCTCCGCATTTCAAGAGATGACTTCTGGCAACCTGTCCCGGAGGACATTCTTTGCTACCTTTTCAAGGGTTGATCTGGGGAGTTCATCGACAATATGCACGCTTCGAACTACCTTAAAATCCGAAAAATTCATACGTGCGAGCGATGATCGAGTCTTGTTTGAAACCCATGTTTTCCTGAAATTCGTGCTACAAGGAGTAACATGGAAAAAAGGTACTTGGTGGCAGATAGGAAAATGTGGTTAATTCGTACTATCCCTCATGGTCGATAACAGTTTGCGCGGCTAGGGGGTTAAGCATGTCTTTTCCGGTCTATGCAGAGGAGTGCTGGGTTATAGACAGCTAGTTGATTGGTAGACAGTTGAACATTCCAAAAGATTCCTGTTCTTCAGGTTCGAGAAGCTTTCGGTCACCGCACACCACCTCCCTGGAGCCCAGGTACGCATAGCCATTTTACGCCACTGGAAACCTGTACATTTCGAAGTGCCCCTCAAAGTGTCACATCCGTTGGCTATAATTGCGCACCAGATTTTTGATTGCAGTGTGATATGAAGAAACTGATCCACCTTACTTTGATGACTCTGGTCTGCGGCACTGCCTGGGCTGAGGAGTCGGCAGAAGAAGTCGCCAAGGAACTGGCTAACCCGAACACCCCGCTGGCTTCGTTAAACTTCAAGTTCCAGTATCGAAGCTTTGAGGGTGATTTGTCTGACGCGGACGATCAATCCGGCACGATGCTGCTGTTTCAACCAGTGTTTCCTTTCAAGCTGGATAATGGCGCACAGATATTCTTTCGTCCTGCTATTCCCTTGATAGCAGCGCAACCAGCATTCGGTAATGGAAACTCAGCATTTGTTGATGGATCCACCACCAGTGGATTTGATAGTCCCGCCAATGCGGCCGCCGGTTTCGATGACGCCTCTGGAATAGGTGACATTGCCTTCGATCTGGCCTATGGGCGGACAACGGACGATGGCATGCTCTGGGCTGGAGGAATCATCTCTACTTTACCGACAGCAACTAAGGATGAGCTTGGCAATGACCGTTTTACGCTGGGGCCTGAATTTCTTATCGGCAAACTGACTGAGAAGTACGTCATTGGTGCATTCCCGAACCACCAGTGGGATGCAGGAGGCAGCGGAGACAAGGACATCTCGTTATCCACCGTGCAGTTGTTTGGCACCTACCTGCCCGGTGGGGGCTGGAACATTGGGTCCGCGCCCATCATCACTTACGATCACATAACCGACGAGTTAACGTTGCCCATCAACATCACTTTCGGTAAGACAATCATCGCTGGCGGTTCTCCCTGGAAAATTGGTCTGGAAATTAACTACTACGCCGAGAAGCCAGATGCTTTCGGTCCTGAATGGATGATTGGATTTAACGTTACTCCAGTCATCACAAATCCCTTTGCCGGCTGGTTTCAGTAAATGCGCCTGTTCTTTTTCTTGCTTCTTTTTGTCAGTTGCCAGAGTTTTGCAGAAGAATTCGGTAGCCCAGACTCTGTTAACAACCTGATTGAAGAGGATGCTTTCGAGAAGGAAGCCCTCGTTAAACAGCGTGCTTCCCAGGACTGGTTCGACTGGAAAGCACAACTTGCGCAAGATCACGGCATTTCTATCGGTGTGGACTACACCAGTGCCTATTTAAATTCTAACGAGGATGGCGTTTCCGGGGATGACGCGAGTGCCAGCGGCATCTTCCGTTTCTATGGCTCATGGGACCTTGTTAATCGGGGCGACAAGAACACAGGCTCATTCGTTTGGAAAGTCGAGCATCGTCACAACTACACGGATTTGGTGCCCCAGGGGTTTGGTTTTGACCAGGGGATCATAGGGTTAATTGAGGCACCTTTCAGTGACGAAGGAACGCGTCTAACGAACTTCTACTGGAAGCAGAAATTCAATGGTGGGCGCGGCACCATCACTGCAGGCCTGCTTGATACTACCGATTACTTTGATGTGTTTCTGCTGGCCAGTCCCTGGACAGGTTTTCTGAACTTTGCGTTCAGCACGGGCACTCAAACTTCGTTTATACCAAATGATGCGACGATGGGTATTGCAGTAGGCAGCATGCTGACCGAAAGGATGTATGTTATCGGTGGGCTCACCAATGCCTACTCAGACCCAACTGATCCTCTTGAAGAAGCCGGTGATTTCTTCAGTGACAATGAGTACTTCACCAGTATCGAGATCGGCTGGACTGGCGCGCAGGAAAAGATTTACCACGAAAACGCCCATATCAGCTACTGGCATGTCGATGAGAGTGCTGATGCCGGGACGCCGGGTGGGTGGGGTGTAAACTTCCAGTACGTCACTTATATCGATGGCAAGTGGATGCCATTTGTCCGTGGTGGCTACGCTGATGACGGGGGTACGCTACTGGAAAAGTCTGTCAGCATCGGGCTTGCCTACAACCAGGTTGATAGTTCGAACCTGCTTGGTTTCGCCGTAAATTGGGGCGAGCCGAATGAAGACTCATTTGGGCCTGACCTGAATGACCAGGTGGCGGTAGAAATCTTTTATCGTTATCAGCTGACCAATCAGTTCGTGGTTACACCTGATATTCAATACGTTAAAGACCCGGCACAGAATCCATCGGAAGATTCCCTGTGGATATTCGGCTTGCGGGCGAGATTGGCGCTTTGAGTTGAGCCTGTATTTGTTTGCAGTTAGTAGGTTTCTCAGTCGTTCTGGGTCCGGTACTGCCGCGGCGTCAATCGATGCACCTGTTTAAAAGCCCTGACAAAGTGACTGGGATGAGCGTATCCAAAGCGTTCTGAGATTTCGGCAATTGCTATCGTTGAATCCTTCAACTGCTTCGCAGCGAGTGACATTCTTTCTTCCTTTAACAGTGAACGAAAGTCTGTTTGTTCGAAAGCCAGATGGCGTTGTATGGAACGCCTAGGCATACCGGTGATGCGCGACACCTCTGCCAAAGTAATCGCTGGCCCCAGCAGATGTGGCTGAAGCAGGAGTCTTAACTTCTCAGCGATGGATTGAGCAGCACGATGCGACCGTACCCGTGCTTTTCCTTGTCTCGTTTTAACTATTTCTTTCGGGATATCAATGCTCAGGTATCTTTGTTCGAACTTGATCTCGGCAGATTCCAGGGCTGCGGGAACGTTTCCCCAATCCGAAGAGCGAACTCCGATGGTTGTCGGCTGGTACATTTTGGCTTTTTGCGTGCGCCGGACAAGATCGATCATCACCGCCAACCCATAGAACTCACCAATTGCATAGCCATAGCTATCCGCCGGCACACTCCCAATATTGCAGAAGCGCCGCTGATCACCATCTCTCAGAACGAAAAAGTGTGCGCCAGAGGCGTGAAACTGAATCTGGTGGGACAATTCCTCCAAAGCTTCCGATCCAACCTGCTCCAGTGTCTGCAGGCCAAGGGAACCAAGTGCTCCCGCGCCCAATTCTCGACCAACCTCCCAGCCAAGTTCGGGGAGATTCTGGTCACGGCAAACGGACGCCAGAAAATCGTAGTTTTGCTTCGAGGTTAGTTTGAGATCAGCGTTGTGTCTTGCTTGTTCGGGGATCAGGCACTCATTCAAATAGGGCGTGATATCAATGTGGCGTCGCTCAAGCATCGAAAAAAAACCCCAGAGTTGCTCCGCGTTGGTTAGAGAAAAACTGGACATCTGGCCAGCCTACCTACTATGGCGCAAATTGGCTATTTCTTGTTCATTAAATTCGGATGATTGGGTTAGTCTTGCCTCTGAAATCAAGGCTCAGCAAAGGAGATAAGGATGCGCCGAATAATTTCCCTACTCATCGCAATGACATTAGTTTTTGTATCACCGAACAGCGTGATGGCTGATGGGCACCAAACGTTAATCACAAACGTCAGGGTTTTTGACGGCAAGACCGACGGTCTCAGTCCTTCTACTAATGTGCTGGTCGAAAAGAATCTCATCAAAGAGATTGGCAGTGATATTAAAGCTGATGATGGTGCTGTGGAAATTGATGGTGATGGCCGCACTTTGATGCCTGGGCTAATCGATGGCCATGCGCACGTCATGATCAATGACAATTTTGGTCCCGTTGAAACCAACCTGGATATCACTGATCTTTCTATTCGGGCTACAGTGGTTATGAAACGCTTCCTGATGGACGGCTTTACCGCTGTCAGGGACATGGGTGGGCCCACATTCGGTCTTGCGCGCAATATTGACCAGGGTATAACCATAGGTCCACGCCTTTATCCGTCTGGAGGGTTCATATCACAGACATCCGGACACGGTGATTTTCGGGAAAGAAGCGATCCCGGCTTTTCTATTCATGATGCGGGAGACATCTCTAATTTTGAGCGAATGGGTATCGGTAATGTTGCTGACGGTGTGCCTGAAGTATTGAAGGCTACACGCCTGAACCTTAGAAACGGCGCTACCCAGATCAAGATAATGGGGGGCGGCGGCGGCTCATCGCGTTTCGACCCTATTGACACAACCCAGTATTCCGTTGAAGAAATTTGTGCAATTGTCGAAGCAGCCAAAGACTGGGGTACCTATGTTGGAGCACATACCTTTAACGACCGGGCGATCTCACGATTACTGGATTGTGGCGTAAAGTCGTTTGAACATGCCTTCTTTATGTCTGAGAAAACGATGAAGCGCATCGCCAAAGAAGGCGGCTTCGTTGTTCCACAAATGTGGGGGATTTCACCCGACCTGGCAAAGAATCCTTTAATGCCAGCGGAGAAAATCCCACTGATTAACTCGCTGGTTGCTGAATACAGTGATATCGGGAAGCAGTTGCTCAAGAATGATGTGAAAGTAGTATTTGCGTCCGATTATGTCGGAACCTTCGCAGATGCAGAACGCGCAAGACGTTATGAAATCTGGTGGCGTACTCAGGTATTCGACAGTAATTTTGAGGTCTTGAAGCAGCTGACATCAACTGCCGGGCAACTGCTAGCGATGTCAGGTCCACGCAACCCTTATAAGGCAGGACCACAGGGTGTGATCGAGGAAGGCGCTTACGCTGACCTGATCCTGGTAGATGGCAACCCGCTGGAAGACATTTCGGTTATCGGCGGCACGACCAAATGGTTTGATGCACCTAAGGAGTTCAAGCTTATTCCAACTATTCATCTCGTGATGAAGAACGGAAAAGTCTACCGGAATGAGATTGATGGCAGACTGTCGCCGGAGGCGTTAAGCTTTCCAGATGGTACCTACAGCGGAACGTTTCGTGACTGGGTACCGTCCGAATAGATACCGTCCGCGCTCGTTGCTGATGGTATTCCGGGAGGATTCAAAGTGAGAAAGTGCCTGATGGTGTTGCTGTTTGCGCCAATCATCGCATGGGCTCAGCAAACAGGCGTCGCCACGATCATTGTGGAGAATGTCATCATTCCTGATATGGCTGATCCCGAACAGGATCGCCTGGTTAATATCATCATCAAGGATGGTCTTCTAGACATCGTGACAGAAAGTGGTGTGCCCGAGGAACCTGGCGTGCCTTCCTATGATGCAGAGAAGGGGGTGTTGCTGGGTAAGTTGACTGTTGGTGAACCCGCTGGATTCCTGATCCTGGAACAGGACCCTCGAGAAAACATCGATGCCCTGTTGGATACCCAACAATTCGGCACCTTTGCCGTTGTCCGTGGGTCCGTCCAACGAAACAGGCTACTCAAAGTAACCAACAACGAGCAACGTGGTCAGGGCTGGTTTTCCTACACACCGCCGCCCATCTCCCTGCCTACAGGCTACGAAAGTCGGCGAAAGTGGAATTACTACGATGGCCCAAAGGTGCGAAACCTGTTCAGTGCAGCCGTGGTTCTCGATAGAACCCGCTGGGAGTCCCAGGATACTGCGAGTGAGCAGCAGGTCGGTGATTTAAAGTCAAAATATGATGAGGGAGAGATTCGCGGGCTGCGTTTTGGCGTCGTTGGCGCCATCAAAGTCTTCGAACGACCCTGGACTTATACCCTGTTCGGTGCAACTAACGCATTCGACAAGGGTTTCGATACAGATGAAACCGATGACTTTAGCTGGTTTGACTATCGACTGGACATACCTTTCCGGGATGACAACACCATCAGCGTGGGTAAACAGAAAGAACCGATCAACCTGGAAAGGACGACTGCTTTGATCTATCTGCCGTTCCAGGAACGGTCTGCACCGGCTGATACATTCCTGCCAAGCCGAAATGTCGGTCTAGTGGTGAGTGGGACAGAGTTCAATCAAAAAGTCTCCTGGGCAACCGGCGTGTTCAACGACTGGCTGGATAGCGGCGGCTCACGGAGCGATGGTGCATCGCAGTTTGTTGGGCGTCTCACGGGGATTCCTTTTTCAACCCAGGACGAAAGCAACCTGTTACATCTGGGTTTCGGGTATCGATACAGTGATGCTGAGGAAGGCGCGACTGCCTCGTCCACACCAGAGACCAACCAGGCGCCTGATTTTCTGGATACCGGGTTCATCTCGGAAGTCGATAAGTCCCAGACTTTTAACTACGAGTTATCCTGGCGAAAGAGCCAGAACTGGCTGCACGCTGAGTACATCGATACAAATCTTGACGACACGCCTTTCGGAGATCTGCGCTTTTCGGGCTATCACGTCTCATTTTCAAGAATCCTGACTGGCGAGATGCGTGGCTATAACCATCGGAGTGGCATCTTTGATCGCGTGCAGATCGCCCGTCCTGTTAACCAGAGCGGTTGGGGTGCCTGGGAAGTTGGGCTGCGTTACTCACACACCGATCTGAATGACGGGCCTGTTCAGGGCGGTGAGATGGATATCTGGACGCTGGGCCTGAACTGGTGGCTACAGAGCAATATCATGACCAGTATCAATTGGCGCCACGTAGAGCTGGACCGGGCGATCAGTCCGGGTTTTGCTCCTGTTGATGGAAAGAGCAACGGGTGGACTTCCCGGGTTGTACTTATCCTGGAATAGTCAGAAAGCGAAACCTAGACCTGGACCTGGACCTGGACCTGGACCTGGACCTGGACCTGGACCTGGACCAGCCACAATACCCAACACGGGGCTGATGTCAGCAATATCGATTGGTACGAAGCGTTTGGACTCTGGAAGCAGGCGGTCGTCCTGCAACAGCTCTACCGGAGATTTGAGAACGGTGAGACAAAGGATGAAAGGTTTAGAGAATTCCCTAAATTCATTCCAGGAATGTTAAGTGAAGTGAATAGATTGCTTCGTGGTTGACGATTTCCCTGCTAGATCCCTTATTGCCTACCTCGCCAGTTGTAGCTGAGAGTGTATGAAAGCTTGTTTTGTGTCGAGTACGAAAGAATTGGATATCGATTTCCCTGTAGATTGCCTACGTAACAGGGAAATGAGGGAGACTGGTTAGCGGCAGACTGCAACCACCGCCAATCAAATTTTGCATAACGTCCGGTGCGCTAAGGAAACGCCGATAAGCCCCGCTGTTTGCGGGGATCATCAAAATGTTGCTCTGCGACAGAGCGCCTCCCGATCTGAGAATTTCGCCCAAGTACCCTGATCGTCTCTACTGCCAATTTGCCGGTACGTTAAGAAAACTTATCAGGAAGTAATGTGGTCAAGTAGAGTGCCAGAGTAAATGTTAACCACTGAGTGCGGCAACATGCTCTCGAAATGTTGCCGCGCTGCAGAACTGAGCTGGTAGACCCCGCGGGACAAAAACGAGGACGACGAGGCGTGGGCACTCCTACGCATTGAGTAGACTTTCACCTTGCCCGCACAACTCGTCAGCGGCATGGATACCTCGAAGCGAATCCTGCCATTGATCACACCCCGCACCAGGCAAATGCGTCGGTGTTTCCCCGGATGCTGGCAACGTTTTATCCGATACAACTGGGCGTCCCCGTCCGACCGCCGGTGACATGGTTTACACTTTTGCACTTCCTAAGCTGCTTTTTGCCGGGCTTCCCATAGATCGTACTCCGCTTGCATTCTTACCCACATTTCAGCGGAGGTACCTAGAATTGACTCCAGTGTGATTGCGAATGAAGGTGAGATAGATCGTTTGCCATTGACGATTTCATTGATCTTCCTTGGCGAGCAGCCGCATAGGTTTGCCAGCGCTGTTTGATTCAAGCCCAACTGTGACATGTAGACTTCAACCAGCACCTTCCCGGGGTGCATTGGTAGAGGATTGTTGATCATGTTTCTGCCTCAGTGATAGTTTTCGATTTTAACCTCTGAAAATTCGCCATCTTCAAACTTGAAGGTAATACACCAGGGTAACTTAATCGTGACACTCCAAAAACCTTTCCTATCGCCGCCAAGTTTGTGTAACCGGATATCAGGTGGTTGGCCCTTTATTAGCAGGTCTTTGATTGAGCTTGTTGAATGCATAATTGTTAGCAATGCTTTCGCTCTAACCCACATATCTGCCGGTAGTGACTTCGACTGATTTTGTTCCCAGATGTCTTTAGCTACTTTCCCGCTGAAGTTGGTAATCATGACAAATTGATTATTACACTAGGTGGTATAGTGTAATTATTCATCTGGTTGGGTCAATAGGATATTGCCTCATTACGCTGTGTGCTATCGGCGATGTTTGCCGTGTGTTCAAAGGAAAAATCCCTGCTTAGTTCTACTGCCGGAAGTCCAAATGCTGCGAATAGTTAGGGCTGTAGCGAAACAAGCCCTGCTGGGAGCGAAAATTTCCCTGTATTTTTCCTGAAAATCAAGGAAACCAGAGAGGCCGGTTAGCAGCAGACTGCAACCACCGCCAATCAACATTCCTACAACTTCCGGTACGGTTGCAATGAGCCGCTAGGCCCGCTGTTGGTGGGGACCGATGAAACTGAGGATCCACAACAAGACCATTCAGATCGTCAATTCGCCATTGTTGTTGACGAAAAGCCAATCAAAAAAAGCGACGCCGACTGATGCGTCGGCGTCTGGGTAAATACTGGTGGTGATGATGCGGCGTGAGAGCCACGCCGCATCACATCAGGAAAGGTTAATCGAAGTTAGCCCTGAAGGTCAGACCATAAGTTCGTGGTTCTCCATAGTGGAAAATATCTGCAGCCTCGGAATTGTTTAGCGCTGAATGCGTTCAATGTTCGTTGTAGTAAGTCTTGAATTGGTTGAGCTTTCGCTGAAGATCCAGGGATTTCCAAAATGTTTCGTCTTCAGAATCCCGTAAACAGCATATCCAGCGCAACAGTGATTTCGCTCTGGGATCCTTCCAAGTTGCCAACGACTTCTTTAAGTTCGGATTCGGAAACGGCTGCCAGGAATTGTGTAGCCATAACAACCTCAAGGTTTTCGATTTCAAAAACAGGGTTTAACCG
>JABBBA010000099.1:0-6432 GCA_018607685.1 K189A clade bacterium
CCTCCTCAATCAAGGCATCCAGCTCCCCTGCCCTGACAGCTTCAATCACTGTGCGAACGGTATCCACCAGCTTTTCCTGTTCTTCCACTTTCGTCTGATGTGATGCCACCTCTTCCTGATATTGAGCCTGCAACTGCCTAATCAGTTGATCCTGGGCCTTCAGCTGTGCCTGAATCGCCTTGATCGCTGCACCCAGATCAGAGCTCTTTTGCGTGGATTCTTCTGCCTGATCTATTTCCAATGTTGGTGCGGGCGCTTCTTCCAGACCATTTTTTGTTTTGGGCGCGAATTCTTCTGCCCGGGCGGTGGCCACGGACACCATCCAGCACAGCATCGCTATTCTGAAAATGGTTGGAAAGCAGGATCTATATATTGCCAGGGTCTTCATGACGGCTTATTGCAGGGTGGCTATTTTACTAAGGTTACTGTCGGCATCGCGCCTCTTCAAGGGGACAAGAATCATTAGCTTGAAGAAAACCAAACAGGTGACCAGTCGTCTCATTGTGATTGTGGTGATTTTCCACAGGCTACCTATACTGCTATTCAATAGGTTTACTTAACGACCATCACACTATCGTCGGCACTATGCGCCTGACTGACCCGCTTTGGAGATTTATCATGACAATCTGCTCGTCGCTCCCGAGATGCATCTATCTTTTTCTGGCTCTCGTCATTAGCTTTCAATCTGCTCAGGCAGCGGAACGACCAAAAATCGGCCTGGTGTTGAGTGGCGGTGGTGCCAGGGGTGCCGCACACGTCGGTGTGATCAGGGTACTTGAACGTGAGCGAGTACCTATCGATGTAATCGCCGGAACCAGTATGGGTTCCATTGTCGGCGGCCTTTACGCCAGCGGCATGCCATTAGACGAGATTGAACACACCCTGAAGACCCTGGACTGGGACGACAAGCTGAAGGATGACGTGGATCGCAAGGACGATCCCATTGCCAGAAAGCAGATCGCGGAATTGTTCTCTGTAGAAGCTCATCCTGGCCTTCAGGAGGGGAAGATCGCGTTACCCAGGGGATTAATCTACGGACAAAAAGTATTACCGACCCTACAGGAACTAACAGCTCCCGTGGCGCATATTGTTGACTTCAACGAACTGCCGATTCCTTTTAGTGCTGTGGCAACGGATATCGCATCGGGCAATATGGTGGTGTTATCCGGGGGAGACCTTGCGATGACGATGCGGGCCAGTATGGCGGTACCCAGCTTGTTTACACCGGCCTACATCAATGGGATTTACCTCGTTGATGGAGGCATGACCAACAACATTCCAGTCGATATCGCCCAGGAAATGGGCGCAGATGTCGTGATAGTCGTCGATATCAGTACGCCTTACCGAACCAAGGATCAGCTCAACAACCTCTTGCAGATTACCGACCAGCTCACACGTTTTCTCACAGGGGTAAACAGCCAGCAGAGACTGGCGATGCTCACGAAAAAAGACGTTTTAATCCAACCGGTGCTCGGGGACATTACAGCTGGAGATTTCGATCGAGCCGGTGAAGCCATACCTATCGGCGAAGCAGCTGCAAATGAGCATCTACCCGAGCTAAGACAGTATGCACTCTCGCCAGAGAAATATCGGTCACATATCGCCTCCAGAAACACAGTTCCGCCCAGAAACAGGACAATAAAAAGTATCGCCCTTAACAATAACTCCGGACTGGACAATCGCGTGCTCGAGCAGTATGTCGGCACCCGTCCGGGGCAAGACATTGACCCCGAACAACTCAAGCAGGACCTTTATAAGGTGCACGGCCTGGGGAATTTTCAGACAGTCAGCTACACCCTGGACCACACCAAGGATGGCGTTGACCTCACCCTTGATGCAGCCGCCAAAACCTGGGGACCGAACTATCTGTATTTCGGGGTTGATATGGAAGGGAACACCGACGGTGACACACTGACCAATTTTCAATTGGGATATTCCCGCGAAGAGCTTAACGACAAAGGCGCAATCTGGACGTCGTTCGTTACGATGGGTACAGAGCCCGAAATCAACACGCGGATTTACCAGCCTTTGAGTTATGAGCTGGGTCCTTTCCTGTCGTCAACTGCCGCGATAAGCAGAATCAATCAGGCCATTTATGACGGTAATGATAACAAGCTGGCCGAGTACAGATTAAAACAGAACGAGTTCAGCATGGGGCTGGGCTGGGAGTTCAATCATCACAATACAATCGTTTTCGGAGTCGACAGGGTTTCCGGTGAAGCGGACGTCTTAATCGGTGACCCGGGGCTTCCCGAACCGGATTATGACGATGGCGGCGTGTTTGTTCGGTATCGGCATGACTCGCTCAATGATCGAGACTGGCCGAGCTCAGGCTCTTACTTTGATCTCCTTGCGCACAAGTCACTTGAATCTTTCGGCGCAGAAGACGAGTACCAGCAATGGCAGGTCAAGGCGAGCCATGTCTGGCCCTTTGGCCCCTATCGTGTGGCGGGCATACTGCATGCCGGATCGACCTCGGGGGGGGATTCATCAATCTCCGGTTTATTCCAGGTGGGCGGTGGTCCCACATTGCTGGGATTACAAAAAGGGCAACTGCTTGGCCAACACATGGGCGTTGCACAACTTTATGTTTATCGGGAGTACACACCCATGCCGATACTATCCGGCTACATCGGGGGGGTGCTTGAGTATGGTGGCGCCTGGTTTGATCGGGATGATATCAACGCCAGTAACTCAATTGGATCAGCCAGCCTCTTTTTTGGTGCAGATACACCGATTGGGCCATTACAATTTGGTATTGGCGCCACCGACAAGGGCCAAACCCGCTACTACACGCGCATTGGGCACATGTTCTAGCAGGCTCTAGACGGCTCGTAGGTCAGTCAGCTTTTAACCGGACTGCCAACACATCACAACCCGATCCATGGAGAACACTGTTGGCCGTAGAGCCAAGTAGCAATGCCAGCCCATGTTGCCCATGTGTACCCATCACAACCAGATCAATATTCTGCTCATCACAAAACTGGTGAATACACTGGGCGGGCCGCCCTTCCGCTAAAGCGGTGTGCTGCTCATCCAAACCCAGCTCACCGGCGAGTTCGGCCAGCCGTTTTTTCTTATAGGCCCGCACCTGCTCGTTTATCTCGTATACCTGACTACCCCAGGTCACAATATCCGCACCGTATGCTGGCGTCGGGGGTTCATTAACATGTATCACGAACAGCTCAGCGGCATATCGCTTGACCATATCAACCGCGCGCTGCACAACGTCGCCGTTACCTTCGAAGAAATCGATTGCCAGGAGAATTCTCTGGTATTTTTGTTCAGTCATTTCATGACCTCTGAATGTCAGCTCAGTGACACACTAGAACACTAAAGCCCTTCTAAAAATGATGCACCTCACTAACCGGAGCTATTCTGGCGCCCGGGTTAGACCGCCTCAAACATCAGAAGCTTGATTCCGTCGTTTTTGTCGCAAGCTCATGCAGCATGTGCATGTTAATGGTAGCCAAAAATCGCAGTCTCACTCGATATGCGGCTTCGGCGCAATCATCAGGGTGATAACAATAGAAACCAAAGTACCCCCATTTCTATAGGGATTGCGAACAGGTTTCATGAATAGGATTTGGTCCGCCAGGCCATCCGCCCCATTTCAATAAGCCAGAAAAGCCCATCGCGTCGCAGCCCCACATTAAGTCTTTATAATTCAACGGGTTAGGTGTGCGGGTTTTCACGCAGAGTTTTTCCTTGAAGCCTATAGAACACAGCTTGCTCTTGATATATGATGCGCCCGCGTGAAAGCGCCCCCTTTCCAGGGATTTCTCGAATTTGCACCCCCTCAAGGCTGCCCCTGGACACCCCAAATTGACTGAATTGAACACGAGCCATTGTGATGACTGACTTAACAAAATATCGAAATATCGGCATTTTCGCCCATGTGGATGCTGGAAAAACCACAACAACAGAGCGGATCCTGAAACTGACAGGAAAAATCCACAAGTTGGGTGAAGTTCACGATGGCGATGCAACAACGGATTTTATGGAACAGGAACAGGAGCGTGGTATCACGATCCAATCCGCTGCAACCACGGCATTCTGGGACGATCATCGACTTAACATTATCGACACACCTGGCCACGTGGATTTCACGATCGAAGTCTACCGATCATTAAAGGTACTCGATGGCGGTGTTGGTGTTTTCTGTGGTTCCGGAGGGGTTGAACCCCAGTCTGAAACCAACTGGCGATATGCCAACGACTCAAAGGTTGCACGAATCATCTTCGTCAACAAGATGGATCGCCTCGGCGCAGACTTCTACCGTGTCACAGACCAGGTTCAAAAGGTCCTGGGCGCACACCCTCTGATCATGACACTGCCCATTGGCGAAGAAGATGGTTTTGTCGGCGTTGTAGATCTGCTCACCAGAAAAGCCTGGATCTGGGATGAATCCGGTGACCCCCAGGGCTACACAGAGGAAGACGTGCCCGCCGATATGGTTGATAAGGTCGAACAATATCGCGAGATGCTAATAGAGAGCGCACTCGAGCATGATGACGAGGCAATGATGGTGTATCTGGATGAAGGTACAGAGCCAGAAATGGATACCATCAAAGCATGCATCAAAAAAGGCACGATCAACCTCGATTTCTTCCCAACGTACTGTGGATCTGCCTTCAAGAATAAAGGGATTCAGCTCGTGCTGAACGCCGTTGTCGACTACCTGCCAAACCCGACCGAGGTGAATCCTCAGCCAGAGGTTGACCTGGAGGGTAACGAAACCGGTGAATTCGCAATTGTCGACCCCGAAGGGCCACTACGCGCCCTTGCGTTCAAGATTATGGATGACCGGTTCGGCGCACTCACGTTTACCCGCATTTACTCTGGCAGTATTAAGAAGGGCGATAGCGCACTTAATACCTTTACCGGCAAGACCGAGCGAATTGGTCGCATCGTCGAAATGCACGCCGACGAGCGAATCGAAAGGGATTCAGCACAGGCTGGAGACATCGTGGCGTTAATCGGTATGAAAAATACACGAACCGGTCACACCCTATGTGATCCAAAGAACCCTGCGACACTCGAGCCGATGGTGTTCCCGGATCCCGTTATCTCGATCGCCATCCACCCCAAGGACAAGGCCGCTTCAGAGAAGATGGGCGTTGCGCTGGGCAAGATGATCCAGGAGGACCCTTCATTCAGAGTTGAGACTGACGAAGAATCCGGTGAGACCATCATTAAAGGAATGGGTGAACTGCACCTGGACATCAAGGTCGATATCCTCAAGCGGACCCACGGTGTAGAGGTTGATGTAGGCGCACCACAGGTAGCTTACCGTGAATCAATCACCAAACTGCTGGAAGACAGCTACACTCACAAGAAGCAGACAGGTGGCGCCGGACAGTTTGCAAAGATCGATTACGTTGTTGAGCCTGCTGAAACAGGCACCGGCTTTGAATTTGAATCCAAGGTGACCGGCGGTAACGTACCTCGCGAATTCTGGCCAGCTGTAGAAAAAGGCTTTAAAACAAGCATGGAAGAAGGCCCCCTCGCCGGCTACCCGCTGCTTGACGTGAAGGTTACGCTTCTTGATGGTGCTTTCCACGCCGTTGACTCGTCTGCCATCGCCTACGAACTTGCTGCAAGGGCTGCCTATCGCCAGAGCATGCCAAAGGCCGGCCCCCAGTTGATGGAACCGATCATGAAGATCGATGTGTTCACACCTGACGAGCACGTTGGTGACGTTATCGGCGACCTGAACCGCAGACGCGGCATGATCCAGGGTCAGGACTCTGCGTCTACCGGCGTAAGGGTTAAAGCAACCGCACCCCTGGCCGAGATGTTTGGCTATATTGGCGACCTGCGTACCATGACTTCCGGTCGTGGCCAGTTCTCTATGGAATTCAGCCATTACGCTGGATGCCCGAATAGTGTTGCAGAAGACGTCATCAAGAAGGCTAACGCTGCCTGATTACGTTTCAGGGCTACCCTCCCCGGGTAGCCCTGAGATTTCTGAATTTGTAAGCCTCGAGTTACCCCCTTCCCCCGAACATTGTCCAAGTATCAGTTCCTACCGGATTAATGTAACGTTTCCGGCCTATTAACATCTATGAAACCATCTGCTAACAAAGCAGGTCTTATAGAAGTGGGTCCATCCAATAAGGGGTGAATCTGAACAGTAAAGCTGGTCGAGTTTTATCGGCGGAATAATCAACTAGAGGAAAATTCACATGACATTAAGGACTTCAAAAAAGAGCCTTGCCATTGCAGTCGGTACAGCACTTGGAGCCAGCCTGGCGCTATCTCCCCTGGCTATCGCAGATTCATCAAACCCTTTCGGCGCAACCGAACTCTCCGGTGGCTACATGCAGCTGGCTGATGGCCATGCCGGTGAAGGTAAATGTGGTGAAGGTAAATGTGGCGGCGACAAGGCTGACAAAGCTGAAGGCTCATGTGGCGAAGGCAAATGTGGCG
>JABBBA010000099.1:6442-12644 GCA_018607685.1 K189A clade bacterium
CAAATGCGGCGGCGACGCTTCCCATGAAGGGAAGGCTAAATCCGAAGGCTCCTGCGGTGAAGGCAAATGCGGCGGCGACGCTTCCCATGAAGGGAAAGCTAAAACCGAAGGCTCCTGCGGTGAAGGCAAATGCGGCGGCGACAAGTAAACTTGTAACAAGGTGGCTCCCGTCCGGGAGCCACTAAGCCACATCATGAATACATCTCCTAAAACATTGACAGGTGCGGGCATAGGTCTGCGCCGTTCAATGACAGCCGAGCTATCAAAAGGTATACCCGAGGAGTTGGATTTCCTCGAGCTTGCGCCTGAGAACTGGATCGGTCTTGGCGGCAGGCTAGGCAGGCAGCTGCGTGAAATAAGTGAACAGAAAACAATCGTATGCCACGGTTTGTCCCTGTCAATCGGCGGCCCGGCCCCGCTTGACGAAGAACTCGTCGTCAACATCAAAGACTTCATCGCCGAACATAACGTCGCAATTTATAGCGAACACCTTTCCTATACCAACGATGGCGGGCAACTTTACGACCTGCTGCCAATGCCTTTTACCCGCGAGGCTGTGACCTACACCGCCGACAGGGTAAAGCGGGTCCAGGATATCCTTGGTCAGCGAATGGCGCTGGAAAATGTCTCTTACTACCTGACGCCAAAAGAAGACCTGGCCGAAGTGGATTTTGTCCAGGCAGTCATCCAGGAAGCTGATTGTGATTTGTTACTCGACGTCAACAACGTATACGTCAACAGCATCAATCACGGCTATGAACCCATGGACTTCATTCGCGCGATGCCCGCCGAGAGAATTGCCTACATCCACATCGCTGGTCACTACGTCGAACCAGATGGCCTGGTTGTAGATACCCATGGCGCAGATGTGATCGACCCGGTCTGGGACCTGTTGAGCAAGACCTATGCGCACATCGGCGCCAGGCCAACGCTGCTGGAACGTGATTTCAATATTCCGGACATTGCGCAATTACTGATCGAAGTTGCCATGATCAAGGAACGGCAGTCACTCAATGAGTGAGCTGAATGCACTGCAGAAGGCCTTTACAGAGCACCTGCGCGACCCGGACCATACCCCCGTTCCAGCGGGACTGGATAAACGAAGGATGGGCGTCTATTCAGAGCTTATCTTTAACAATGTGTCTGCTCTGCTCAGCGACTTCTTCCCTGTGATCAAGAGCCTTCTGCCCGAGAACCAGTGGCAGAAGATGGTCAGGGATTTTTTCATTTCACACCAATCCCAGACACCCTATTTCATGGAACTATCCGGAGAGTTCGTAGAATACCTTTCCCACACCCAGATGATCGGCGGCTTACCCGGTTTCCTGGTGCAACTCGCACATTACGAATGGGTGGAGCTTGCCTTGTACACCATGGATGAAGAGCCGCCTTCACAATCAATCCCTGCGTCAGAGCTCGCGTCGAGCTTCCTGACGCTTTCTGAACTTGCTCAGCCACTGGCGTACTCCTTTCCCGTACATCGTATCAGCAAGACCAATCAACCCACTGCAGAAGAGCCAAACTACCTGCTGGTCGCTCGCGGCGTCGATGAGTCCGTAAAGTTCTTTGAATTACAGCCTCTTTCTTATCAGCTCCTGCATGAAATGCAGCAAAACCCCGGTCTTATTCCACAGGAATGGTTAGGTGAAGCTGCTCACCGGTATGAAGCTGATGATGAAGCTTTATTTGTGAGTAACGGAATGAGCCTACTGCAGTCTTTTAATGAACATCGAATGTTCAAATCAGGATAAAAATCCTCATGATTTCACTGTTAAATAAACTCCAGGATCTACTCGACATAACGCGAATAGCTGATTTTCTGGCACCCTTGCTTCTCAGGCTCTACCTGGCACCCATCTTCTATATGGCTGGTATGAACAAGTACAACTCGTTTGACAGTACTGTTGACTGGTTTGGCAATCCTGACTGGGGATTGGGCTTGCCCCTGCCATGGCTAATGGCATTCCTGGCAACGGCTACCGAACTCGTCGGATCAATACTCCTGCTATTTGGGTTTGCAACACGCTGGATTTCGATACCCCTGATGATCACGATGCTGGTCGCCATTTTTAGTGTGCACATAGGAAATGGCTGGCTGGCGATTGCGTCCGGTAGCGGAGTCTTCGCAACGGAACGTACAGCGGATGCCGTTGATAAACTGGAACGCGCCAAATCAATTCTTCAGGAACACGGCAACTACAACTGGCTAACGGAAAGCGGGAATTTCGTTGTATTGAACAACGGGATCGAATTTGCAGCGACGTATCTTGTGATGCTGTTAGCGCTTTTCTTTCTTGGTGGCGGTAGATACATCAGTGTAGATTACTGGATCCATCGCCAGTTCCGTAACAGATAACCCGTGATACAAAGGTGAGATTCCAGGGTCTCGATGAGACCCTGGGGTTACATGGCGTCGTGTATTGCTTCCATCGCCCACGGGGGGATGTCACCGGCATCGGGTGGCTCTCTTAACCAGGGATCCGGTTGTTTTGCCAAAGCTTGTCCTGCGTCAAAGGCTGCTTGCATCTGCACGGGATCAAAGGCCAGTGGATCCTTACCGATCTGTACCTCATCGGGGATTGCAATCATTTTGAACTCATACCCCAGGAAGCTTGCACCGAAAAACGAGCGTGTCAGCGCGGTTTGCATTGACTGGTCCATCATCACCCCGATTGTTGTACCAGCAACGCTGCCAAGCGCTCTCTGTAACGCGTGGGGAGCATGCTGAAACTTGCCGTTGGAAATAATATAAACATTACCTGGGCCGTACAGAGGCTTTGACGGTTGGTCCGATCCACCCATGCCAATCACGATCACATTAGAACGGGCAGCGCCATCGACAAAGAGATGGCCGTCTATCTCAACCGGTGGGAATATGATGGGGAACGATGCAGAGGCGAGTAGTACCTTGCGATAAAGGTCAAGATTGCCATCCTTCGCAATCATCGACATATTCCAAATCCAGGTTTGTCCATAGTCAATATTGGTGGTGCCAACCATCATCAGCCGTCCTTCGTCGACGAAAGCGGCAGCAACACGCTCCAGAGTTTCGGCAGTGATGTACTTCGCAATGAGTGCGCTCAGCGGCGTGGTATCTCTAAGGGAATCACTGGAAAGGATAGTGAGGATTCGCCTTTTCTTGAATATATCCTCGTCTGTGATCTGGGTGTACATCTCTTCGAGCAACAGATCGTCTGCCGGAGTACCGAGCAGTGCGTGCGTCGCCAACAATGAACCGGTGCTTACGCCCCCAACG
The DNA here is from genome assembly GCA_018607685.1 of K189A clade bacterium. GTDB lineage: Bacteria > Pseudomonadota > Gammaproteobacteria > Pseudomonadales > Azotimanducaceae > UBA9659. The sequence goes on from JABBBA010000099.1 coordinate 9,699, forward strand.
AAGTCAAACACCGGTCGCTGGCCGCTCTCGCGCCATCCGTTGAGGAAACCTGCCCCAAAGGCACCGTTTTGACCACCGCCCGATAAAGAGAGCAAATTGAGGGCGTGACCCTTGTCCTGTTCAAGCCGTCGAACAATGTTCTCGTGGCTCCCCTCTGCCAATTCTGCATACATGGGTGCAAGCTGATCCGGGTTCATCGGATCGTGCCCATTCGGTAAAAAAGCGTAGGTAGGTGCGATGGTCGAAAGCTCGCGTTCCGGGGGTGCTGAGGCGCAGCCGACCAGACTCATTATCACGAGAACGCCTGTCAGCAACGTTTTAGGATCGGGCAAGTTTCGAGTAATTAACCTGTTATGAAGCGTGACCATGTAATCTCCTTGATGTATCTCGCGAACCCCTCACGAAGGATTTCAGCTTAACAATATCTGGCCAACTTGGTTGGCCTGAACATCGGTTGCAGCCGAATAAACCCGAATGCCTGCTCAGACGTTAAATCGAAAGTGGATGACGTCCCCATCCTGGACAATATATTCCTTGCCCTCAAGGCGTAAGCGACCGGCACCCTTGGCACCGCTTTCCCCGTCATACTGAACGTAGTCTTCGTACCCGATCACCTCGGCCTTAATAAATCCTTTTTCGAAGTCCGTATGGATAACACCAGCGGCTTGCGGCGCACTGGCACCGCCCCGAACGGTCCATGCACGGGCTTCTTTGGGTCCCGCTGTAAAATATGTCTGCAATCCAAGCAGTCTGTAACCTGCTCGGATTACTCGATCCAGACCAGGTTCTTCCATCCCCAGGTCGCTCAGAAACTCAGCTCTTTCGGCATCGTCAAGTTCTGCAATCTCAGCTTCGAGTTTGTTGCAGATGACAACGAGCTCAGCGCTTTCTCTCTCTGCAATCGCGCGAACGGCATCCAGGTGGGGATTATCCTCAAATCCTTCCTCATCGACGTTTGCGATATACAACACGGGCTTCATCGTGAGCAGGTGCAGATCGCGAAGAGTATCAACGTAATCGTCAGGCGTTGTAAATGTCCTGGCCGGCTGACCCTCATCGATATGAGCCTGCAGGGCTTCAAGATATTCCACTCTGGCAATCTCTTCCTTATCTCCGCTCTTGGCTAATCTTGCGACTCGCGCGATTCCATTCTCCAGGGTCTGAAGATCCGCCAATTGCAGCTCGGTGTTAATCACTTCGACGTCTTCTTCCGGATTCACTCTGTTCGAAACATGAACGACATTCTCATCTTCAAAGCAGCGAACAACATGAGCAATAGCATCCGTTTCGCGGATATTCGCGAGAAATTGATTTCCAAGGCCTTCACCTTTAGAAGCTCCGGCGACCAGACCGGCAATGTCCACGAATTCCATCGTCGTGGGAATTACCTTTTCAGGGGCAACGATGCTGGCGAGCTTGTCCAGCCTTGGGTCCGGCATCGGGACGATGCCAGAGTTCGGTTCGATCGTGCAGAATGGAAAATTTTCTGCGCCTACCCCCGCTCGCGTTAACGCATTGAACAGCGTCGATTTACCAACATTGGGTAAGCCTACAATCCCACAATTAAATCCCATGATTCTCTCTCTTGATAGCAACCAGCAGGTTGGTTACACGTTGTGCAGTTGTTGCATGGCTAACTGCCAGTCGCCTCTTACGGCAACCGGTATCGTAGCGATAGCATCTTCAATACAATTTTCAATCAGCTCACGGTCCGCTTTAGAAACCTTCCCCAGCACATGACCAGTGACGCCACTTCTGTCTCCAGGATGACCGACACCAATCCTTAACCGATTGAAGTCAGTCGCGCCAGCAAGGCGACTGGAAATGTCCCGAAGCCCATTGTGGCCAGCCAGCCCACCGTCCTGTTTGAACCTGATTTTTCCTGAAGGGAAATCAATTTCATCATGGGCAACCAAAATTTCAGCGGCCTCAATTTTGAAAAAATTCGCCAGGGCACCAACGCTTTTGCCTGACTCATTCATGTAGGTATCAGGCACGAGTAACCGAACCTCGATACCATCGACGCTGATTAAAGAGGTTCGGCCAAAGAATTTTTTTTCAGCTTTAAATGACGCGCCAAACTTTTCCGCCAGCCTTTCGACAAACCAGACACCCGCATTATGACGGGTGTTGGCGTAGTCGGCACCGGGATTACCTATCCCGACGATCAGCTTGAGCGGCAGGATTGAATCCGCTTCGGTTAAACCTGGCATCGTTAGACCCTGGTACTGTCACAAAAGGCTACGAGGTTAGTCGTCCCCTGATGCGTCATCGCCACCTGATTCATCAGCTGCGGCGTCATCAGCAGTTTCATCTGCGGCGGCATCCACGTCTAACTCTTCAACTCGCTTGGGAGCGTTCACCGAAACCACAACGTGGTCATGGTCTGCACCCTGCTGCAATGAAGGTATAGATAGCGCTTCATCGAGTTTAAGGTCACTCATATGGATGGAATCACCCAGATCAAGCTCGTTGATATCAACTTCAATATACTCAGGCAGATCACCTGGCAGACAGCTGATCTCAATAGAGGTCATATTGTGTGAAACGTTTCCGCCACCCTGGCGAACACCAACACAACTGTCCTCGTTCAGGAAGTGTAATGGAACCTCTACAGTAATTGCCTGGTCCATTCGGATGCGCAAAAAGTCGGCATGCATGATGCGGTCTTTCGCTGGATGGCGCTGCAGGTCTTTCACAATAGCCTGCTGACTCTTCCCATCGGCGTTGATCGAGATGATGTGAGAAAAGAAAGCCTCGTTCTCACAGGCTTTGTGTATATCCTTGTGCGCAAGGGTCAGGGATAGTGGTTCTTCACCTGCACCGTAAAGAATAGCTGGAATCATGTCTGCATTACGACGCAGGCGGCGGCTCGCACCTTTCCCTTTGTCTGTACGCAGTTCGGCATTCAGTTCGAAATCTGCCATTTGTCACTCCTTAGAGATT
>JABBBA010000045.1 GCA_018607685.1 K189A clade bacterium
ACCCTGCGGCCAGAGATATTGCCTGGCGTCATGTTGGCGCCATAGGAATTACCCTTGGGGGCCCAGCAGAACCGTTCATTGGTAGTGGGCGTGCCGGATATTTTAAACGCCACATGTTCTCTGAAATTACTGATGTAATCCCTTTCAACCACATCAAATATTCGCTCAACGATTTCCCGTTTTTCTTGTAAGTAGTCCTTCCGGCTCTTGCTTTTTAGTGCTTCAAAATAGTCATAGTCTGCCACCGTCAGAAACTCGATGATCTGTTGACCGGCAGGTCGATCGCTGCAGTCATCAGTCATGAGCCCTGGTGTGGTGATGGCAAAGCTTGGGTTCGAATAATCATGCTCTTCATACATGCGCCTGAAAGCCTGATTTAGATCAAGCTCGCCGGCATGAAAAGTATTCCATTTTCCGAAACCGAGCGCCTCAAGATCAAGCCCCGTAACAGTGCAATAGATCATGAAGTTTGAAGGGGAGTACTCGTAGTCAACTTTAGTTTTCAAGGAATGCGGAAAATGCTGCGCGCCGATCATGTCGACGGTTGTCTTTGGATCAATATTTGAGATGGTTCGAGTGGCCGCCAGATCGTATTCGGCTCCCGTAGTGACGTCTCTCACGCATACACCGGCGACCCGCCCGCTTTTTATTGTGAAGGAAGTTACTTCCTGGTTTAAGTCAACGCTACCCCCGCCTGATCGAATGGTTTCAACCAATGTGTCGATAACATGCTCAAAATGTTTGGTTGGGTAGTAGGCGCCACGTTGATAACCCGTAAATAGCAGCACCCATGCAAAGAACGACAGCTTCTCGGGTGGCAGCAAAAAATCAGGCCATTGTGAGGCAAGTACCGCTTGTACCTGTTGGGGTAGGTCAAATTGATCAAAGACATCCTGCAAAGTCGAATTGATGTGCGTGGCAGTGATGAGTCCCGAGAACCCGTTGTTGACCAGGTTCTGCACCGTCAGCTTTGACGTGACGAGTTCCATCCCCCGGGCAACCTGACCCACCCGGTTAACAAACCCGTGTATTTTTTTATGCTGATCCGCGGGGCAAAGGCCAGTGAGTCGATGTGCAAGTTCAGTGGTGCTGCCAGGAATCTTAACGTCGTAACCCGGTAAACACATGCGATCAAAACCATCCGGGTCTAGCTGCTCGAAAGTGATCTCTTCATTTAACCCAAGCTCTGAAAGTACCTGGTGAACGGTTTCACCTTCACCGCAATTCCATACGTAGTGAAACTGCGCATTAAATTTGGCGGACTTCCCCATACTGAAAGTATGACCATAACCGCCTGGATGTTCGTGGGCTTCAAGTACTTTGACTTTCGCGCCATGACGAGTCGCGAGCGCAGCAAAAACCAATGCAGACAATCCACTACCGACAACAAGGTAGTCCAAACCGGTTGAGTTGTTCACGACTTGCTATAATCCTATTCGTTGATAAGCAGGAGATGTTTCAAGAATGCGTTCTGCAATTGTGGGCTGCCGGACTGGCGAGCGCCTACTACTCATCAGCAAATCATGAAGTAGTTCTTTTTGAGAAACAAGACACCCTCGGCGGCAATGTTAGAACCTTGGGTCTCAACGAACCTTGCCCGGATGAATAGAAAACAGGGTCACACACTTTTTCAAGACCACACTCAGCCGTCGATCTCTTATGGATTCCCCAGGCAATTTCTCGCGTGGCTTCAGACAATATTCACCAAAATCCAGCGACCACTTCAGCCTCATGTAAGCAATTGCCTACTGGACACGTCAGCGTTTAACGGTCTATGTAATCCCCATCACACGTTGAGAGTGTAGAGCGTCATGGCGGCACAACTCACCGACTGACTCAGTTGTTGCTCAGCTTTTCCGATAATACCTTCGCTGAAACAACTGCACTCTCTAGCAATGGAATACCCCTGCTCGCATAAGAACCGCAAAACCAGACACGTCGATCGGGCTGATCGTGCAACTTATCGATCTGTTTGATGCCTCGAAGCGAGTCCTGGGTTACAACGGGTCGCTGAACACTTGCATCAATGAGGATCTTGTCCGATGCCACTTCATGAAACGGGTTCCAGGTTTCGAAGTAGTTCGTGTCAGTTCCCAATCGGGAATAGATCTGATTCATCCAAATACTGGCCATCGGTCTATCATGGGTATCGGACATCAGAAAGTTAACCGGTGCCCAATCCTTTTCGTTCGAAGGAGCCAGACTGCGGTCTGTGTGCACAACGGTCCGGCTGGTCTCGTACTGGAACCTAGCCAATGCTGATCTTTCTTCGGTGCGCGCATCGGCCAATAACTTAAGCGCCTGATTAGCCTGCGTCGCAATGACAACATGGTCGTATTCCTCCGTGTGGCCTTGCTCATCGGTAAGCGAGACGCTATCGGCAGAACGGCTTACCGCTTTAAGATGCGTACTACATCGAACCTTCCAGGCAGCAGCTGCCAGGCGCCCCGTGACTTCGTGGGTACCCGCAGACAGGCGATTAACCCTGGACCACGTCAATCCACTATCAAGATACGCCAGGATAATCGAGGCGGGGTAGGTTTTTATATTGTCATAGCTGCAGGTGCAGATACCGGCAAACGCTGGATATAAAAAGGACTCGGCGAAGTCTTTGGAGAAACCATACTGTTCTAAGTACTGCTGGATAGTTAACGCGTCTGTTTCGTCAGCAGAGAACTGCCTGTAATTTTTTGCCCGACGAAGGAATCGGACAAGTTCTATCCCTAGTTTAAGTGCCCGGGGGTGAAAAGCACTGCGGCCAGTAAGAAACGGCAAGACGGTCGACCGGAATGAATAGTTTTTGTAATGAAAATAGGCATTTTCACCATGCCGGCAAAATGATCCGGAATACTCAATGGCCTCAAAAGCCACATCAATCTCTCGATAAAGCTGGGTGAGTGTTGGGTAATAACCTTCAAAAAAAACGCGCATCGGTGCATTAAGATGCACACCACCCTGACCGCAATCGACTTCAACCGAATGAGTGTCCATACCAATTTTTGGCGCGCGCTCATAGAGCGTGACCCGATGATCCTTGCTCAGGTACCAGGTGGCGGCAAGGCCTGCAATCCCGCTCCCAATCACTGCTATATTCACTTGACAGATACTCTCAACAAATCAGGCTTCCCGCAGCCCATGCTCGAACAGGAAGATCGTCCACATCACCATCACCCACAACTGACATGCCACAGTTAACACGATGTATCGCTTACACAGTAAACGATTTTCGGCATCGGCATTCTGGACCAGGCCAGATTGGTAAACGTACAACAATAATACTATCGGCGGTACGGAGATAACCAAACCAGAGACCAGCCTGGCAGACACGGCGCTGAGAACAGCGATCAACAAACAGGCAACCAGAAGAAGCAGCAACGCATCTCTTCTGGCTTTCTCTCCGCCATGGCGGACCGGATAGGTTTTCTTGTTTCCCATCCGGTCAGACGCTATATCAGGAATTGCCGTAATGATGTTTCCGGCAAAGAAAACGAGACAGACAGGCAGTAGATACAACCACGGAAAGTTCTGCAACGTTCCCGACTGCAAATAGAAAGCCATCACCGGCAGGTAGACGCCACAACTCAACGACTGGTGAAGCTCACCAAAACCCCGGTAGGAAGATTGGAAAGGGGCAAGGCTGTAAGTCCACCCCAGGATCACAGCAGCCACTGCCAACGGCGGCATCCAGGTTCTTCCGAGCGCAAAACAAATAGCACTGACCACCAACAGAAAAAACAGTGCAACAATGGCACCCCTGAAGAGTTGCTGACCGCTCAGGTGTTCATCCGGAATCACTCTTGATCCACCCGAAAGCCAGTAGGTCTCATTCAACCGATCTATTGCTTCATCGGCATAGTCATTAAGGTAAAGGATGTAGACCTGCGTCAATAAACCAAAAACATGAATGGCAAAGAACCACTGCCACGCAAACTGGCCTGTGGCCACAAGCGCAAGCGCCTGACCCCACAGAAGCGGGATGGCGATCATCCCATGACCCACCGGACGCGCTGCCGTCATCCAGTGTCGGAAGCTTGGTGGGTTAGCAGGCATCAGATTTTTCATTGTTCATCGTTGAGCGTCGTCATAGCGAGATTCTAGCTGTTTTCAATTATGGGGGCAGAACTTACCCTGCCCTCAATTTTTACGATTTTAGGTTCGCAGCTTTAGGAGGCTCTAAATCAGCACTATGATTTTCAAGAATCCGATGTCCAGCATCACTGAATTCAATATGGTTTGCGCGCACGCCCGGTGGCCCTAGCCAAGGATACAATGCTAGTTCTGGGAAGAATAAGCAGCACTGTCAGCCATGCGTCTCGCTCCGCAAGAAGGACAGAATCGACGGCGTTTGCAACTAAAAGCGACAAGCTTCTCATGGTGACAGGACTCACATTGGACACGCAGGAAACCATGCTCAAGACGACCACACTTCAGGTAACCCTCGAACTATCTGGAAACGTAGTCAGGCAAGCGCCTGCCCTGCTCTGACAGCATGCCCTGGAACCGGGCCTGTGCTCCCTGACCAGTTGATAAAGCAACATGTTCTCTGGCTCGTGACGTTGATACCGAGGAAGGCACCACACGTCAGCACCTCAGACCTCATGATCTTAACCAGTAAATCTGTTACCGATATTGCCAGTACCGAGTACAGCAACTTTTAACGCAGCCATTAACTTACTGCGCTCCGGTTCGTGGGGCCAGATCAACCAATTTGATTCTCGTGGATTTTGCTGAGCGACAGAAGTCATGAATAATCGAACACATGTAGTCAATGGCAGCATCACCCAGGCCAGGATAAACACCGAGCCAAAAAGTTGATGTGACTATCTTTTCTGCATTGGCAAGCGATCCGGCAACTTTGAAATCTCGATTAATCATGTACGGCTGGTCAATGAGGTTAGCTCCAAATAGCAGTCTGGTGCCAATGTTATTCGCATTCAGGTGTTGCAACAGTTCATCACGACTGAACGGTGCACTATCAGTAACGGTCAGCGGGAATCCAAACCAGGATGGCTCGCTTCGCGGGGTGGGTTCCGGCAGGATAAAAAATTCGTTCAGGTCTGCCAGACCGCTAAGCATACGGGAGAAGTTCTTACGCCGTGAGGCCACGAAATCATCAAGATGATCCAGTTGCGACAGTCCAATGGCCGCCTGCATATCCGTGATCTTGAGGTTGTAACCCAGGTGTGAATAGGTGTATTTGTGGTCAAATCCCTTCGGCAGATTGCCTAGCTTCCAGCCAAAACGCACGCCACAAGTGTTATCAACACCAGGCGCACAGAAACAATCCCGGCCCCAGTCGCGAATAGAGGCCATGATTCGCGCCAGCTTATTCCTGTTGGCAAAAACAGCGCCGCCCTCCCCCATGGTGATGTGGTGCGCGGGATAAAAACTACAGGTACCGATTTCACCAAAGGTACCAACATGCTGCCCATCGTAAGTAGCGCCAAGCGCATCACAGCAATCCTCGATGAGATAAAGGTCATGTTCGTCTACCAGTTCCTTTATCGGCCCAACATCAAAAGGGTTACCCAGCGTGTGCGCGATCATAATCGCTTTGGTTTTTGGCGTAATCGCCGCGGCAACCGCTTCAGGATCAACGTTATAGGTACCGAGTTTCACGTCGACAAATACTGGCGTCATGCCATTTTGAATGATCGGATTTAGGGTCGTGGGAAAACCAGAGGCTGCTGTAATCACCTCATCACCAGGATTAAGTTTATGTTTACCTAACCTGTCTGACGTTAGAGCAGAAAACGCTACCAGATTCGCTGATGAACCGGAGTTCACTGTCAGGCAGTGTTTTGCCCCGACAAGTTCAGCAAAGCGCGTTTCAAAGGCCTCGTTAAAGCGGCCCGTTGTCAGCCAGAAGTCCAGCGCAGAATCAACCAGAGACGCCATATCATCGCCATCGTACACGCGACCGGATACCGGCACGGTTGATTGCCCGGGGACAAATTCCGATTGTTGATGAAACTCGGCGCAATACTCTTTTACCAGCCCCAGAATCTTTTCGCGCTGGGCTACTTCCCTGTCACTCATGTCAGTAATAACTGTCACCTTCTACTTGTTAACGCTTTGCAACCAGCGAAAATAGTTCTGTATGTGGTCACTTGTGAATCATTCAACATTAGCAAATTTGGTGGCTTCTTTATATCAGTCCAGCGTCTCCTTCATCCGGACCGTCGTCCTGGTCCGAGCTTATCTCCCTCTGGTTGGGAGATATAGAAGGCCGTATATATCCATTCATGTTATTCAACGCGGGAACAACCGGGTGGTCGATTGAAGTGGGGCAGGTTCACACAGCCCCATTTCTGGCTAGTACAGCAAATTCTCCATCATAGCTGCCAAGACCCAGGTCAGAGGTGGTAGCAGCCCGAAGAGGATCAACTTCTGAACGTGAGAAGCGAGAGGCCACTCCCAACGAGACTCGATGAACATCTGGTGGACTAGAAGGTCGGCGGTTGTAAGCTGATTGCCTCGTTTGGGGATGCAGGACCTTTCGAGTGCCGCATTATCGCCAAGAATGGCGAGCAGAAGGTTGTCTAACTCCTGCGCCTTTTTCAGCCTGATGCGATTGCGCAGAATGAGTGTGGGATAGCACCAGGCGGCCAACGCAGGCGTGAGGCTCAACAGCACTGCAATCATCAGCCTGGTGAGCTGATCATTAACGATCGGGTCATCTGTCAAAAACATGAAAACGGGGAAGACGCTAGACAACACAAGCGTAATGCTAAGCACTCGGATCGTGGGATTGGTGAGCGCCTCATAGTGCGTGAGTTGAAACAGATCTATTGGGATGGTTCTGGCTGCGGTGATGAGGCACTTGATTTGCGTCACACCAATGGCAACCCCAGCGCCCCATGCAAGGCCCACGACTGGAAAAAGGACAAACATTAAAATGCGCAATGGCGCGCCCCCGGCATAAAAAGCTTTAAAGGCCTCGATCAAAGATATTTCTAGCCTTTGTGCCCCAAGGACTGGACTTGCCAGTGTTGTTAAAAGTGCAACGACCGCAACAAAGGGAAAAAACACAGAGGCTTTCGGGGTCAGCGAGTTTAATCTTACTTCGAAGTTGCTTGCCGTCGACAAGTACCGCAGGTCTGCTTCGGTCGTTCGCGCCAACATGATATCGAATCCCAGAACTAGCCCTATCGTAATGCAGATAGTCACCATCGAAATCCAAGTGACTCTTTCGTCGTAGTAGGAGGCGAAAACCGAATCCGGTGCCACAGGTCCTGTGATCAGAGCGAGTATGGAGCCGATTACGCCACCGATGAACGCTAGCAGTAGCAGCAACTTCAGAGTAGCGAGCCCTGTTCGGTCCAGTTGTTCCAGGAGCCAAACGCCCTTTAGTCCGTTCGTTTCGATGAGTGTCCTCCGCTGATTAGAGGTGGGGTTGGAGTAAGGAACAGTGCCGCCGGCGAACCGGTAAAACAAACAAGCATTCAATCTGAATCACGGATAACCTTATCATCGTTGAGAAGTAAAATGGCTACATCTTGTTTATTGAATAGTACCAGCGATTCCAGGTACATTGCCCGCCGAGCACACTAAACAAGATCAGAACCCAGATTGGGAAACGCAGTTCACCTACTTATCAGTGGCCACGTTCAAAGCGTCGGTTATCGCTACTCGGTTCGATCTTTCGCCGTCCGGATGATCTGTGCCCGCGAGGCAGCGCGACGGATGATCGCAGAAAAACATGGCGGTTCGATCGTCTACTTTGCGTCAGTTGGTTCTGGCTCCTGGTCCTGGCCCCTGAGTTCGCGAGTTGCTGCCCTGACCACGAGGATATGACAACTAAAGTGCTTAGCGTCACAATACCGTAAACTATCCCCACATTCACAAAGTGAGATTCAAAGTGCAATTTGATGATGTCCTGCTTGGTCGTCGCAGCATTCGAGGCTATAAGTCCGATCCTGTGCCCAAAGCACTGATTAAAGAAATACTACAACTGGCAATGCGTTCGCCATCGTCGATGAACACGCAGCCGTGGAATTTTACCGTCGTCTCTGGTGAACCCTTGGATCGCATTCGTGCCGGTAATACGGAACGCAATATGGCGGGAGTGCGTGAGTTTCGCATCGGGCAAGCGTTTGCAGGGGACCATCGCAACCGTCAGGTTGGCGTGGCCAAACAATTATTCTCAGCAATGGGAATCGAGCGTGAAGATAAAGAGGGACGACAGGATTGGGTGCTGCGCGGTTTCCGGCAGTTTGATGCACCGGTTTGCGTGATTATTACTTATGACCGCGTTCTGGCGGACAGTGATGACACCCCTTTTGACTGCGGCGCCGTAACAACTGCGCTGGTGAACGCGGCCTGGTCACGCGGACTGGGTGCTGTCATTAACAGCCAGGGAATTATGCAGTCACCCGTCGTGCGAGAGCATGCGCGTATTGCCGATGATCAGGTGATCATGAAGGCTGTCGCCTTGGGTTGGCCGGACGATAGTTTTCCTGCCAACGCGGTCGTCTCAGAACGCAAGAGCGTTGAAGAAGCAACCATTTTTCTGGGCTTTGACGACTAAGAGCACGTTGTCGAAAAAAAACCTGTGCCCCAGGTCCGATTTTTGCGGAAGTCTCGCGTGGTCCTGGCGTTCATCGTTAAGCAGAATTTGAGGGGTCAGAATCAGCTGCCAGGTCCTGACCCCTGCCACCAAGTTTGCGGCCCACTAAAGTGGAATCGATATGCCCTGTGACTTACAATGGAATCCCAAATCAACCTGATACCTTCGATGAACAACAGCTAACCCTAAAAACCGGTTTTACAAATCACCGCTTGATATAGGGAGGGCTTATGTCTCTCAACAATATCGTGTTCCGCGATATTACTTTCAGTCACGACGCAGCACCAACTGACCTTTTCAGTCACCTGAGTGTCTACTTCTCCAGGGGTTTTACCGGGATTATTGGTCCCAACGGGGCAGGTAAGACTACTTTGCTGCAATTAGCATCCGGCTTTTTGACGCCAGATGATGGTGTGATCGAAAGCAGTGCCGATGCAGTGTATTGCGCACAACGCACCGACGAGCAACCCGATGAGCTGCTTCAACTTCTGGACGAGACAACGAGCACCGCGTTTGCGCTGCGGGCCAGGCTCGGAATTAACTGGGATTTTTCAGATCGTTGGCAGAGTCTCAGCCATGGTGAACGCAAGCGGGCGCAGATTGGGTGCGCGTTGTGGCGAGACCCGCCAGTGCTTGCTATTGATGAGCCGACTAATCACATAGATCGCACTGCCAGGGATATATTGCTTGCCGCACTTCGTGACTTTTCTGGAGTGGCTTTGATTGTCAGCCATGACCGTGACCTTCTGGACAAACTTTGCCATCAATGTCTCTGGATTGATCCGCCTGGTGCAACGCTGTTTCAGGGCGGGTATACCGAAGCCAGCGAGCACAGGGCTGCGTTGCGAGGTGAGGCGCGACGTTCCAGACGCAAGGCTGTGCTTAATCGGGACAAAGTCAGGCGAGAGGCAATCAAGCGCCGCGAACAAATGGAGAAAGCACAGTACGGCCGATCAAAACGCGGGATTTCCTCAAAAGATCATGATGCAAAAGAGAAGATTGATCGTGCTCGATTGACAGACAGTGGGGCAAATAAACGACTGAGGCAGTTGGATGGTCATTTGTCCCGGGCTGAGGAGGCCGTTGCTGGTGCCAGGGTGAGTCGTGAATTCGAAGTTGGGATATGGTTGCCGGGCTCTATTTCGAGGAGGGACACGTTGTTTAAACTTCCATCCGGTGAAATTGCTCTGGGAGCCGACCGGGTATTGTTCCACCCTGATCTGTTGATGCAGCCACAACAGCGTATTGCGGTGACCGGGAATAACGGTATGGGCAAGTCGACGTTGATTGCACATATTCTGCAACACATTAATGTGCCCGAGGCACACCTGACGCTGATGCCTCAGGAGCTCAGTGCATCCCTGAGCACAACTATCCTGGAAGAGGTTAAAAGCCTGCCCAGCGAGGCGCTTGGTCTCCTTATGAATATTGTCAGCCGTTTGGGTTCTCGTCCTGCGAGATTACTTGAGAGCGAGCTGCCAAGTCCGGGAGAGATAAGAAAATTGTTGCTTGCGCTTGGTATGGCGCGACTGCCCCATCTACTCGTGCTTGACGAGCCTACCAACCATCTCGATTTGCCATCAGTGGAAGCGCTGGAGAACGCACTGTCAGAATGCCCCTGCGGAATGCTGTTGGTAAGCCACGACCAACGTTTCCTGGATAGCCTGGTTGATGAAACATGGCATCTTGCAGAAGACGATCAGCGAAATGTGAAGCTGACGGTGAGACCCCATTAAATCACCGTGTCTCCGCCGGCGGTTTGCCCCAGCAACGGCTGCCGGCTCGATTCCAGGCCCGGCCACCTAGTTCAACTTTGCGTGAGTTGGTTCTGGCAGCTGGTTCTTACCCCTGAGTTTTGCGCAGCTTTTGTGTTCGAGCGATCAAAGCCCTCGGGGGACACCCGGCGTCGAGACCGCTTGTACGGCTGCCATAAGCTGCTTGGCCCGGGCTTTTTGTTCGTCCGTTTCTGTCTTCATCATGAAACCAGTCTGCGACGCATATTCGCGTTTGTCCGCAACAAACTGAGGATAGTCCTCATAGGTACAGGTCTCGGCCAGCGTCAACAGATCCTCTTCGGTAATGATGTCCTGCATCTCCTGCCAGCGACCGTCAAGTGAGAGCTTATGTAATCGCATCCCCAGATCTTCAAGACCATGCAGCCGTAGCACGTGATGATAGCTGCGCGTGGATCCATAGAACGACAGCGGCTGACGGTATTGATCCAGCGATTTGCTAATCTCCTCGTCGTTATCACCCAGCGCAAGATACCCACTGCTGGCAATCTCAATGTCATCCCAGGTACGACCGGATCGGTCGAGACCGATTTTCACATTAGGCAACAACACTTCTCGCATGTACTTGTCTGTCATGATGCCACCGTGCGGCAGAATACCATCGGCAACTTCACCGGCGACTCGTGCCATAGCAGGCCCGACTACAGCCAGGAATATCTTCGGTTTGGGAAACTCGATGGGGCCTGGATTAAAGGTGGGAGTCATCAGGGTGTAGCGATACTCTTTACCTATGAAGTCTGCAGGCGCGTCATCTTGCCAGCTGCTCCAGACCGCTTTCATCATCTGGATATATTCTTTCATTCGGGGTGCGGCTGCGCTCCATGTACCACCAAAGCGGCGTTCATTGTGCCCCTTAACCTGAGAGCCAAGTCCTATGCTAAAGCGCCCTTTTGACAATCTTTGGATATCCCAGGCCTGCATGGCCAGGACCATCGGGCTGCGTGGGAAAGCAATTGTGACCGATGTCAGTAATTCGATCTGAGTTGTCTGACTCGCGGCCATCGCCATAGTCAGAATGGAATCATGGGTTGTTTCAGGACAACTCAGCACGTCATACCCATTTGCTTCAGCCTTCTGTGCCTGTTCTCCTATAGTATCGAGCCAACCAGCGATACCTGTTCCAAGCTTCATACGTTCACCTTTACCGTCTGTTTGAAAATTTCCCGACCTGCTTCATAGATTAATACTACCCGTGGAAATTGATGTCAAAGCTATCTTGTTGATAGCGAACAACGCGTCATCTACAGCTAAAGATACCCGTATTGATATCCAATTGCTCGCGGGAGTTTTGCAGACACAGTTATGCATTGTTGGGCACCTTGGCGCATAGTTCGCAACGGACACACCGGTATGTCATTGATTTAATCAACATGCATTTCTACCCGTGCATTAACAAGCTATAGTCTCCCAAATTGAGTCATTAGAAACTGGAGTAGTAACATGACACAGCTACAGGCTGGCGCCCCATCTTCAAACTTTTTCCTCGACGGCAACTTCAGCCCCGTTGCTGACGAGCGCGATGCCCAGGACATGGAGATTGTCGGCACGATCCCGAGCGACCTTGCGGGTCACTTCCTGAGAGTCGGCCCCAATCCGGTTCATGTTTTTAGCGAAGAGGCCTACCACACCTTTGATGGTGACGGCATGATTCACGCTATTGAGTTCTCACAGGGCACAGCCCGCTATCGAAACCGCTTTGTGCAAAACGATGGTTTCAAACTGGAACAGGAACGAGGCGATTGGGTCTATAAGGGCATGAACTCGATGCTGGACCCAACACCATCTCGGGTTCCTGATGGCGGTCCTGCGGGTAAGAACCTGGCCAACACAGCGTTCGCCTACCACAACAAAACGCTGTACGCCCTTCACGAGGCATCGCCGCCCACCATCATTAAATTACCCGGCCTGGAAACAACAGGTCCAACGGACTTTGATGGCAAGCTGAAGCATCCATTCACGGCTCATCCCAAGGTAGACCAGAAAACCGGTGAGATGATGACTTACGGCTACTCCTTCCAGGCGCCCTACCTGACCTATTCCGTCATCAATAACGAAGGTGAGCTGATTCATACAACACCTGTGACGCTCCCGAAACCAGTATTCATGCACGATTTTGCAGCCAGTGAAAAGTACAGCCTCTTTCTGGATTTCCCAATTACATTGGATATCGAGCGGGCGATGGCCGGTGGGCCTGCTCTCGGTTTCGAACCGGAACAC
>JABBBA010000345.1 GCA_018607685.1 K189A clade bacterium
TGAATCCTTGCCACCCCTTCATTGCTGGTCCCACACAAACTCACCATACCCCTCGGACATCAACGTTCTTGAGGTCTCCTGTACCCTGGATCGCAGAATGAGCCGGAAGGGTGTGTTTTCACCACTCGATAAGATGAGTATTGGGGGCAGGTTCTTACCCAGTAAGCTAAAACCGTCGCCATCAGCACTAATGGCGAGTTTCAGATCCTCAGGTAACGATCTCGCCTGAAAGGGATTCTCAGCATCCTTCCAACTTTGGGTACCGTCATCAAACTTCAGAAACTTATAACCATCGTCCGTTAGACGAAACCCGAACTCCATGGAATCCAGAATCGACTCCTGACGAGCCATGTTAAAGAGAAGTTCAAGACGCCGGGTTTCTGTCTCAAATTCCGCGTCCTGTGAAAAAGCGGGCAATCTCGCAATGGTGACGCCCGCCAAAATTGTGATGATCAGCAAGACCACGAGTATCTCGATCAAGGTAAAACCTTTAGCCAGGGATCGCGCCATCATCGCCAACGTGGCATTAGCTTGCTTTAAAGGTCCGACAGACGAATATCGGCATCTACGCCTTCACCACCTTCCTGCCGATCTGCACCGAACGTGTAAACATCAACGGTCCGATCCTCGCTGAAGTATAGGTAGGGTTCGCCCCAGGGATCTTCAGGCATATTGCCCAGATACCCTTCTTCGTTCCAGTTCTTGGGTTCAGGAAATCCGGCCGGTTGATTTACCAGCGCCTCCAACCCCTGGTCGGAAGACGGGTAAAAACCATTATCAAGCCGATAATACTCAAGAGCATTGCCGATCTGCTGAACACCCAGCTTTGCCGCGGCAGCTCTGGCTTCGTCCGGGCGACTTATGACATTAGGAACAATAAGTGCGGAAAGGACACCCAGAATAACCACCACGACCATTATCTCGATTAATGTAAACCCATGGTTTGATGCTTTCATGGTTTTTAAACACTCCCTAAAGCTGACATATTAAACAAGCTCGCTGAACCACCTATGAATCGATCAGACAACCAGCTGGTTCAGATTAATGATGGGCAACAGAATTGCCATCACAATTGTAAACACCGCGCCGCCCATCACAATTAACATCAGGGGCCCAAAGAGACTGAGCAACAGACTCATTAACAAATCAGCATCCTGTTGCTGGTGTCTGGCCACCCTGGCGAGCATGTCATCCAACTCACCACTCGATTCACCCGATGCGATCATATGCAGCATCATCGGCGGAAAGTTGCCACTTTGCTCCAGTGAGCCCGACAAACTGCTCCCCTCGCTAACTCGAATAGTCGCGTCGGTGACCTTCAGGCGTAACCAGGTATTGGAAAGCACTTCCCCCGCGATTTTCATGGCGTCCACCAGAGGAACCCCACTCGACGAGAGAATACTGAGAGTACTCGCGAACTGCGCGGTATTGGTTCCCCGAGACAATTTTCCAAGAATCGGCATCGCGAGAAGACGATGATCATATCCGAGCCGGACCGATGGCACCTGCAGGACGCGCCGGATGCAAAAGATCATCACAATCAGCATCACCAGGATCAGCAACCCGTAATCAACAATAAAATCACTGGTCGAGATCACGGCGATGGTCAGCCATGGCAATGCCTGCTCGGATTCGGCAAAAACCTTCACGATATCCGGCACGACGTAACCAAGCAGTCCGCCGAGAATCATGATAGTGAGCACAAACAGGATAATCGGATAGACAAGGGCCTGCTTTACCTTCGAGGACGACTCCTGCTGCGTTTCGGTGAATTCGGCCAGCCTGTTTAACACCAGGTCAAGGTGCCCTGCAGATTCCCCGGCAGCCACGGTCGCTCGATGCAGGTTAGGGAAAGCCCGCGGGTATTCACCCAGGGCATTGGCAAGCGAGAACCCCTCCATCACCTTGGATCGAACAGTTAACATCATGCTTTGAATTGACGGTTTTTCACTCTGTTTGGAAACCGCGAGTAACGCTTCTTCTATCGGCAGACCCGCACCGATCAAGGTGGCCAGTTGCCGGGTCACGAGCGCCCTTTCGCTCACGGACAAGGTGGGCTTGAACAGATCTGCAAGGAACCCAAACCTGTCAGCGGACTCCTTCTTTCGAGTCGGATTCACCCCAAGAGGCGTCAGTCCCTTATCGCGTAACAACTGCCTGACCTGACGAATACTGTCAGCTTCGAGAACGCCCTTTTCCTCTTTACCTCGTGCGTTTAACGCGTTGTATTGAAATGCCGCCACCTAGCTGGTTCCCGTCCTGAAAATCCTGTTCTGAGACATGAAGATTAGATCACAGGGTTAAACCGTGAGGCCTAGTCTTCCATTGTAATTCGAAGTACTTCATCGACTGTGGTCAGCCCTTCCAGCACGCGTGCCCTGCCATCATCTCTGATGCTTGTCGCTTGCCCCCTGACATGCTGCTCCATATCAAGCTCCGAGGCACCACTGTGAATCATGCGCCTTAGATCATCATCCAGTGACACAACCTCATAGATACCCATTCGCCCCCGATAGCCTTCACCCGCACACTCTTCGCACCCTACGGGCCTGAATATCGTAGGTGGACTGGAAAGCTTCGCCTTTAGAAAATCGCACTCGTATTGATCTGCCTCGTACGCTTCACGACAATGTTTGCAAAGTACCCGGACTAATCGCTGGGCAACCAGGCCAATCAGGGAGTTACTCAGCAAATAAGGCTGGACCCCCATGTTAGCGAGCCGGGTCACCGCGCCTATTGCCGTATTGGTGTGGAGTGTGGATAACACCAGGTGACCGGTCAGACTGGCCTGGACCGAGATATCGGCCGTTTCAAAATCGCGAATCTCCCCGACCATCACCACGTCCGGGTCCTGCCTCAAAATCGCCCTCAGGCCCTTGGCAAAAGTCATATCCGCCTTGGCATTTACCTGGGTCTGCCCTATTCCCTCAATGTCGTATTCAATAGGGTCTTCCACCGTAAGAATATTGCGGCTTCGATCGTTAAGCTGGTCCAGGCAGGCATAGAGCGTGGTAGATTTTCCGGAACCGGTCGGGCCGGTTACCAGCAAGATCCCATGGGGTCTCCCCACCAGCGCTGACATCGTCTCTTTGTCATGTGGGCTCATACCCAGATGAGAGAGGTCACGCATCCCTTCCTGCTTATCAAGCAAACGCATCACAACTCGTTCACCGTTACTGGCCGGTATGGTGGATACCCTGACGTCGACCTCTTTTCCGCCAATGCGAATAGAGATCCGACCGTCCTGGGGTAGCCTTTTCTCAGCAATATCCAGTTTCGCCATCACTTTAATTCGGGAAACCAATAGTGGCGCAAGCCCACGGCGAGGACTGACAATTTCCCGGAGGACTCCGTCAACCCGGAAGCGGACCACCAGCCTTGTTTCATAGGTTTCAATATGAATATCAGATGCAGCCAGTTTGACGGCCTCGGCCAGCAGACTATTGATCAGCTTAATGATCGGCGCATCATTATCCTGCTCGAGCAGATCACCGGTTTCTGGAATCGCCTCGGCCAGGCTCGACAGGTCAACTTCTTCTCCCAGGTCCTCGATCATCTGCATCGCCGCATCTGAATCGTTCTGATAGGTTTCCGAGAGATATCGATCAAACATTGCCTGGTCTACCAGCCGCGGAGACACGCCATGCTGACAGACCCTCCTGACTTCCGCGAGAATGCCCGCTGTCAGACCTTCTCGAAAGACAAGATCAACCATTCCCGAATCTGTTACGCCAGGAACAACGATCACCGCATGCCTTTTAGCGAATCCAAAGGGCAACACCTGAATGCCTGACGAGTCATTCATTACAACGGACCACTTTATGTTGTTTTAATGAAGGTTTGAACATTCTGGTTTTGTTTTGTGAGCTGCTGCACATCATTATATTCTGCCTCCCACACGGCCCGGTTTACCCCAATTCATTTCAACGCTGGAAAGTTTAATTCTAATCAACACTTCAATCCTGATCGAAACGAGCATACTATAAGCCCTACTTATCTGCTTTAATTAATTTGATTCAGGCGCGTGATACCATGCGCGCCACAACAAATATCAAATCATAACTAAACTTCTGATAAACAAGGATCAGAAACATGAAACTTAGCGACATTGATCTAAACCTGTTTGTCGTATTTGACGCTATCTATACTGAAGGTAACCTGACCAGAGCTGGCGAAATAATCGGTATTACACAACCAGCTGTTTCGAACTCGTTATCCCGGTTAAGAAATCTGTTTGATGATCCATTGTTCGTACGAACAGCCGAAGGGATGGTGCCAACGCCGGTCGCCCAGAATATTATAGGATCGGTTAGACAGGCACTGGGTTTAATCCGCTCCAGCGTACAAGAAAGTGAATCCTTTGACGCCAAAGTCTCCGACAAGCGTTTCAGGGTAAGTATGACGGACCTGAACCAGGCTATTGTGCTGCCTAATCTGTTTAACCAGATTAAGAAACAGGCACCTGGCGTATCAGTGGACTGCTATCAGGTACATCGCCGCGACATGAATATTGAACTGGCATCCGGAAATCTGGATCTTGCGATCGATATTCCATTGACTCCGGACCCTCAGATAAAGCAGACCGCACTCTTTTCGCATCCCTATGTCTGCGTCATCAACAAGGACAACGAGTTCGTTGGCGACAAAATAGACGTAGAGACCTATCTGAAACTGCAACACATTCACATCTCTACGAGACGTGGTGGGCTAGGCCATGTCGATCTTACGCTCGGGAAAATGGGTAAAAAACGAAACATCGTCCTTCGCACCCAGCATTACCTGTCGACGCCAACACTCGTTGCCAATACCAATTTTGTTTTAACTGTCCCGAAAAGTTTTGCGGATTTTCTGGTCGCGGGCACATCAACACGCTATCTGGATTTACCCTTCGATGTGCCTAACCTCGAATCGTTCCTTTACTGGCACGAGAGCACTGATCGAGACCAGGCTAACACCTGGATGCGCGAGCTCATCATTGACGGGTATAAAAACTAGACCCACAGAAATATAGAGGTAGAATCCCGCCCGACATGAATTTTATCGGCTCTCATATTCTTTCAGTGTCACAGTTTCAGCGTGACGATATCGAGACCGTGTTCAATGTCGCCGACAGGATGATCCCCTACGCTAACCGCGATCGGGTCACACGAGTCCTCGAGGGCGCGATACTGGGCAATATGTTCTTTGAACCCAGCACTCGAACCCGGGTCAGCTTTGGCTGCGCCTGGAACCTTCTGGGGGGTGAAGTTCGAGAAACCACAGAGGTCAAAACATCTGCCATTGCCAAGGGTGAATCTTTTTACGACACCGCAAGGGTTCTTTCCGGCTATAGCGATGTGATCGTCATGAGACACCAGACGGAAGGCTCAGTTGAGGAGTTTTCGGCCGCAAGCCGGGTCCCGGTGATTAATGGCGGTGACGGCTCGAACGAGCATCCAAGCCAGGCTCTGCTGGACCTCTACACCATTCGAAAGGAAATGGAGGGACACGGCAAAACCGTAGACGGTTTGCGTATCGCGCTCATTGGCGACTTACGTTACGGGCGCGCAGTTCACAGCCTCTGTCGGTTGCTATCGCTCTACAAAAACATTCACTTCACGTTGATCAGCCCGCCTGAACTGAGACTGCCGGCGGCTTACGTGACAGATATGAAGGCATCGGGCCATAACGTAGTGGAATCACAGGATTTGCAGGCGGGGATTACGAATGCCGACATCCTCTATGTCACCAGGACCCAGGAAGAACGCTTTCCCAGCCAGGAAGAAGCCAACAAGTACAAGGGGCTTTTTCGGCTGAACCAGACCATCTACACGGAAAATTGCGAACCCAATACCGTCATCATGCACCCTCTACCCAGAGACAGCCGTGGAGATGCGAGAGAACTCGATGATGACCTTAATGAAAACCCCAATCTCGCTATCTTCAGGCAAACTGACAATGGCGTCGTCATTAGAATGGCCCTGTTTGCCTTGATCCTGGATGTAGCTGACCAGGTGGAGCAATCCGCCAGGGACGTGAACTGGTATACCGCAGGCCGTTTCAAGTAAAAGACACTACTGGATTCTAAAGTTTTCGAGCCAGTTGGCGTCATCGGTACGAAATGGCTCGAGCAATTCAAAGACCTTGACGCCTTCCTCCAGCAACACCTCTCCCCTTTTCCTTGCTTCAAAGTTTACCCTGACGACAGGTTCTGTTTTCGATCGCCTAAGTGAAAATCGCCACTCACCGGGCATCACAAAACTTAAACCATCGAAATGATCAACATCGGCAGCCTTACCACCGTACGTTCCTAGCACCAGAGCAAACGCGGCATCTACATCGGCCAGGGCCAGTGTGATCTCTGGCGTACAACAAACCTCGGCCCGCCGCGCGCGAACTAACGCCTGAATCGATTCGCCTTTTTCGTCGAGTAGCTTGAGCACAGTCAACCACGCAAACATCCCCGAATCACAACCAAAAAAGTCGCCAAAATAATGGTGGGAGGAAAGCTCTCCGCCATAAACCGCACCGTGCTGATGCATCTTCTGTTTCATGAAGGCATGACCGGTCTCAGCGGGCACTGCCCTGCCGCCGCCGAGACTAATCATGTCCAGCGTATTCCAGCAAAGCTTGGTGTCAAAAACGATAGCCCCTCCTGGCGCTTGTTTCAGAAAGTGATCTACAAGAAGACCCATAAGGTAATAGGTTGGAATTAACTCGCCGGTGCCATCAAAACAAACACACCGATCACAGTCACCATCCCACGCAACGCCGAGGGAAAAATCGCCTTCGCTCATAAAGCCGCGCATTTCTGCCGCCAGCCGAGGGTTGGCAGGATCTGCTCCCTGTTTAGGCATGGCCCCAGGCGTTTTTCTAAACCAGGTGACCGGCAATTTAAAATCCGCCGCGATTAATCCGGCCATGGTTGCTGCAGTACCGTTCAGCCCATTCAGTGCAACCTTACCCCCTCGCAGGTTTTCTGCTGAAAAGTGCTTATTTAGAAACGCCAGATAGCGCGAGTGATAATCAACCCGCGTTAATGACCCTCTCGAGCTACGATGGCGATAGCGGCCCGCCATTAGCTGTTTTAGATCTAACAGGCCGTTGTCATGGGTGATCGCACGGCCGTTTTTGAGAACACACTTCAAGCCATTGTAGTTTGCAGGGTTGTGACTCGCCGTCACCACAATGGCGGCGTCTATCTCTGGCATACCTGATGCGAAGTACCCCAGTTCGGTGGGGCAAAGACCAATATCGACGACATCAACGCCAATCGATGACAGGGTGTCATTCAAGGCATTCTGCAATGGTGCGCTGGAAGGTCGCATGTCACGACCGGTTGCAATTTTACCGGTTAAGCCAAAATGACCGACGAAGGCATGCGCAAAGCCCTCAACAAATCGCTCGTTAATCTCATCCGGATAGGTGCCGCGCACGTCGCCCAGGCGGAACGCTTCAAATCGATCAGTCATTTTCATCATTTCCCGGCACACGAGGATTATAGGCGCGCCGATCACCTTCCCAAACTAAAAAAACAGCATACTTGCCAATCCGCCACCCCACAGAGACTGAGACAGGATGACAGCGGGCCATGTTTTGCTTATCCTCAACTCCCACATTTGCCCGAAGCGAGAACCTACATGATCTACAACAGCATACTGGATACCATCGGCAACACTCCTGTTGTAAAACTTAATCGCATTGCGCCTGCCAACCACACGATTTACGTCAAGGTAGAATCCTTCAATCCGCTTGCTTCCGTCAAGGACAGGATTGCCATTGCGATTATCGAAGATGCAGAACGTCGCGGAACACTGGCGCCGGGCCAAACGGTTGTAGAAGCGACCTCCGGAAATACCGGTATCGCACTGGCGATGGTTTGCGCGGCAAAGGGATATCCTTTTGTGGCCACCATGGCGGACTCCTTCTCCATTGAGCGCCGCAAGATCATGAAAGCACTGGGTGCCAAGGTTGTTCTCACGCCTGCAGCAGAAAGGGGCTCGGGCATGGTAAAGAAGGCAGAAGAGCTTGCCGCAAAACATGGTTGGTTCCTTGCCAGACAGTTTGAGAACGAGGCAAATCCTGCGTACCACAGAAACACAACCGGCCCGGAAATACTCCGTGATTTCGCGGGCAAGAACCTCGACTACTTTGTCAGTGGTTGGGGAACCGGTGGAACGATTACCGGCACGGGCGAAGCCATAAAAATGGCAAGGACTGACACAAAAATTATTGCCGCAGAACCAGAAAACGCCGCAATGCTCTCAGGCAAAGAATGGTCACCACACAAAATTCAGGGCTGGACGCCGGATTTCATACCTGGCGTTCTTAACAAAGACATCGCTGACGAATTCGTTTCTGTCTCTGACGATGCCTCTATCGCGAACGCCCATAGACTGGCGAGAGAAGAAGGCATATTTGTCGGCATATCCGGTGGTGCTACGTTAACCGCGGCGCTCACGGTAGCGGAGAAAGCACCAGACAACAGTACCTTTCTTGTGATGCTTCCTGATACAGGGGAGCGTTACCTGTCCACACCGCTATTTGCAGATATCAGCGAAGATTCAGACGAAGATAATCTCTGAAACGCAGTTAACACTGCCTGAGCAGACCAGCAAAGATTAGACCAGGCACTGGCAGCATCGAAGACTGTCAGGCAAATAAAAGCCCCGACTAGCGGGGCTTTTTTACACAGGTCTGTGTCTACAACATTGTTACCTACAACCCTGTTACCTACAACCCTGTTACCTACAACCCTGTTACCTACAACATGGAATCCAGTTCAGGAACCGCCTTGAACAGGTCAGCAACCAGACCATAGTCAGCTACCTGGAAGATCGGTGCGTCCTCGTCCTTGTTAATCGCAACAATTACTTTGCTGTCCTTCATACCGGCAAGGTGCTGGATAGCACCGCTGATACCAACGGCGATGTACAGATCAGGCGCAACAATCTTACCCGTCTGACCAACCTGCATATCGTTGGGAACGAAACCGGCATCAACCGCCGCCCGTGATGCTCCGATGGCTGCACCAAGCTTGTCAGCTACAGATTCAAGCAGTGCGAAGTTTTCGCCATTCTGCATACCACGACCACCGGAAACAATGATGGAAGCTGCTGTCAGTTCAGGTCTCTCAAGTTTGACGATTTCGTCACGATCCC
Organism: K189A clade bacterium; assembly: GCA_018607685.1. Classification (GTDB taxonomy): domain Bacteria; phylum Pseudomonadota; class Gammaproteobacteria; order Pseudomonadales; family Azotimanducaceae; genus UBA9659. Next base: position 9,141 of record JABBBA010000345.1, read on the forward strand.
AGGTGGTAAGTCCTGTGTCCGTAACAACATCAACGGCTTCAATAGCCGCGCTGCCACCGTCGGCAGCAACCGGGTCAAAAGCTGTACCACGAACGGTCAGCACCTTGATTGAATCACTTGATTGAACAGTCGCAATTGCGTTACCCGCATAGATAGGACGCTCAAAAGTGTCTTCACTGACGACGGCGGAAATATCTGAAATCTGCGCTACATCAAGAAGTGCAGCGACGCGCGGCATAAAGTTCTTACCGGTTGTCGTCGTTGCTGTCAGGATATGTGAGTAATTAGGGCCAAGTTCTACGACCAGTGCAGCTATATTTTCTGCTATGGCATGCGCGTAGGCGGCGTTGTCTGCAACCAGCACCTTGCTCACACCAGCGATCTTTGATGCAGCCTCTCCAGCCGCACCACAATTCTCGCCTGCTACCAGCACTTCAATGTCACCACCGATAGCGGTAGCGGCAGCAACTGTCACCAGCGTTGATGCTTTTATTGTGTCGTTATCATGGTCTGCTACTACTAAAATGCTCATGAGATCACCTTCGCTTCGTTCTTAAGTTTGTCGACCAGTTCTTCAACGGTCTCAACGATGATGCCAGCCTTGCGTTCTGCTGGCGGGGTTACCTTCAGCGTCTTAACTCTAGGGGCAACTTCTACACCAAGGTCTGCCGGGGTATAGGTATCGATTGGCTTTTTCTTGGCCTTCATGATGTTAGGCAAGGAGGCATAGCGTGGTTCATTCAATCGAAGATCCGTCGTTACAATTGCCGGTAGCTTTACGGTGATCGTTTCGAGTCCGCCATCGATTTCACGGGTCACTGTTGCTGTTCCATCACCGATGACCAGTTCAGAAGCAAACGTAGCCTGTGACAAACCTGCAAGGGCTGCAATCATCTGACCCGTCTGGCTGTTGTCATCATCAATGGCCTGCTTGCCAGTAATGATTAATCCAGGCTGTTCCTTTTCGATCAGCGCTTTCATGCACTTGGCAATTGCCAGTGGCTGCATGTCTTCGTCGGTTTCCACCAGGATCCCGCGATCTGCACCCAGGGCAAGAGCAGTTCGAATCTGCTCCTGGCAGGCACTGGTGCCTATGGATACAACCACAACTTCCTCAGCCGTTCCGGCTTCTTTAAGACGTACGGCCTCTTCGATGGCAATTTCATCAAAGGGGTTGACGGACATCTTCACATTATTCAGGTCGACGCCGGTGTTATCGGACAACACACGTACATTCACGTTGTAGTCGACAACGCGCTTGACAGTTACAAGGACTTTCATTTAATTCCTCTATTCGCGTAATAATTAATCGGGTCCGGAGAGAGTTCCCGGGTGGCAAAAAGGCCAAATCTGAAAAGCGCGTATTCTGCCGGTAAATGCTGCCATAATCAATAGTGTGCACATGCACAATTTAGACGAAAATGCTATAAAATCAGTGCTTTAACTACAAAACTGGTAAAGAAAAGAATTACAGTTAAGTTTCTTTGGCGCCCTTCTTTCCTTACAATACCTGATTCTCGATTTAACCTACTTTTAAGGAGACACCCACATGGAAAGAGAATCCATGGAATTCGATATGGTCGTTGTTGGCGGAGGTCCAGCTGGACTGGCCACAGCGATCCGTTTTTCCCAACTCGCCGCGGAAGCAGGCGACGAATTCACGGTTTGTCTCGTGGAAAAGGGTTCTGAAATCGGCGCGCATATTCTTTCAGGCGCCGTATTTGAAACTCGCGCATTAAATGAGCTGATTCCGGACTGGAAGGAAAAAGGCGCCCCACTCAATAACCCGGTAACCGAAGACGATGTTTACTACCTGGTTGATGATAAACAGGGCATGAAATTGCCTGGCATCTTTATCCCACCCGCGCTGCACAACACGGCGGAAAGCCATGCCATCAGCCTCGGCAATCTTTGTCGCTGGCTCGGTGAACAGGCAGAAGCACTTGACGTCATGCTGTTTCCGGGATTCGCTGCCAGTGAAGTTCTCTACAACGAAGACGGCTCTATTAAAGGTGTTGCTACCGGCGACATGGGTATTAGCGAGTCCGGTGAGCAGAAAGGCAATTTCCAGGCTGGTTATGAATTGCATGCCAAATACACGGTATTCGCCGAGGGCTGTCGCGGCCATCTGGGCAAACAGGTGATGGAGAAGTTCGACCTTCAGGCAGATTCAGATACGCAGCACTATGGCATTGGCTTTAAGGAAATCTGGGAGATCGACCCGGAAAAACATGTACCGGGAAAAGTGATGCATACCGTTGGATGGCCTCTCGGTCATTTCCCAGGCCAAACACTGGGCGGGTCCTATGTGTATCACATGGAGAATAACCAGGTTGCCGTGGGGCTGATTATCGACCTGGGCTACAGCAATCCTCACCTGAGCCCCTTCGATGAGTTTCAACGATTCAAACAGCACAAAGTTATCAGGCAGTTCCTGGAGGGCGGGAAAAGAGTCTCCTACGGGGCCCGCGCAGTCGTAAAAGGTGGACACCAGGCACTCCCCAAACTGATCATGCCAGGGGGATTACTGGTTGGCGATGACGCCGGTTTCCTGAACAACCTGAAACAGAAAGGCTCACACACTGCCATGAAATCAGGCATGTTGGCTGCCGAGGCTGTCTATGCCTCTGTAAAAGGTGGTTCAACCGGCGGTGAAGAACTGGAGGGTTACGTAACAGCCTATGAGAATTCCTGGCTTTACGAAGAGCTTTACACCGCTCGAAATATCATGCCCTTACAGCACAGGCTCGGATTGTTTATGGGGGCCGCTGCTGCCTGGCTTGATCAATATATTTTCCGCGGCCGATTACCTTTCACACTTAAGGATCCAACCCCGGATCACGCCCGCTTGAAGCTGGCAGCCAAGTGCAAAAAACCCGATTACGCGAAGCCCGATGGGGTCCTGACGTTTGACAAGTTGTCGTCGGTGTTTCTGACGGCGACCAATCATGAAGAAGACCAGCCCTGTCACTTGCAATTGAGTGATCCTAACATCCCGATTCACACTAACCTGCCCCTCTACGACGAACCTGCGCAGCGCTACTGCCCTGCCGGTGTTTATGAAGTGATGGAGGAAGAAGATGGTTCCAAGCGGTTCCAGATCAATGCCCAGAACTGTATTCACTGCAAGACCTGCGACATTAAAGATCCTGCACAGAATATAAACTGGGTAGTACCGGAAGGTACCGGCGGACCTAACTACGGCAACATGTAATCGGCAACACCTAACAGGCC
>JABBBA010000337.1 GCA_018607685.1 K189A clade bacterium
GGCCAGAACAATGCACTTCCTCCATTGGCGGCGTCAGGCACAACTGCCTTACCGGTATTCGACCTGGATCTGGCCCTTGCAAATGCAGGTGATCGACTGGACCTGGCAGCAGAACTGTTTGATCTTCTGCTTGCGAGCCTCACCGGGGATATCGATGACATAAACGCGGCATCAGGCAATATAGACGAACTGAAGCGCACGGTTCATAAGTTACATGGTGCGGTTCGTTACTGTGGGGTTCCCAGACTTGCAGGCACGATCGAAAAACTGGAACTGGCTTTGAAGCATGCCAATGACTCAGAAATTCGACCACTGCTGAACCTGCTAAATGGTGAAGTGACGAACCTTAAAACCTGGCATCGGGATAACCCTCATGCTCTATATCCAGATGTTCCAGGTCCTGAAGCTCTAAGCACCGACATTCTAAGTTCAGAAGATCAACTGATTAATCGCCGTTAGTCGCGATAACATAAGCGATGGCATAGTCACGCTCATCCGACATACTGATATGAATATCGGAGATACCCAGTTTTTCGGCTCGTGATTTGGCTTCGCCGGTTAACCTCACCAGAGGGGCTCCGCTTTCCTTTCGAGCTATTTCAATGTTTCTGAAATGCACGCCGCTACTCATACCCGTGCCAAGCGCCTTGGAAACAGCTTCCTTGGCAGAAAACTGCCTCGCCAGGTAAGCAGCCAGGCGGTGACCGGTGAGTGATCGATACTCACCGGCACACAAAATTTTTCCCATAAAGCGTTCGCCAAAACGCGTAAGAGAGCGCTGGATCCTTTCGACCTCTACGATATCTGTACCTATACCGACAATCATCAACGCGCTCCCCTGAACAGACTCCGACTTTTAAGAGGTTTGTCACCCAGCAGTTCTGCAAGAGAGAGCCTGGTCAGGTTCAACAACCGTTTGCTGCCTACCTGTTCCAGATCACCCGAGGCAATTTTTAGCACTTCGACACCGGGAAAGGTGTCACCCTGAGGCTCGTCTATTAAATGAAACCCTTCGTGAACCACAAAACGATAGTTCCCGTCCGCGGTAATCGGTTGCCCATCACGTGAGTCGTACTCGAAATTAATCCCGTAGCCGAGCTCCTGTAACAGACAAAGCTCAAACCTTCTTATGGCAGTTACTTCACCACCCGACTGTGGTGCTGATAACGCTTGTCCTGAGAATAGCTGTTCAGATAACGCCAGTTCCCCTAACAAGTCCTCGTAGCCCTGATATAAACCAGTAACCGGTTCAAATCGGTCCAACAGTCTGTAGAGCAATTCGTTGACGTAAAGACCCAACATCAGCCCTTTACCAATAAGCCCAAATGGCCGTCGCGGAAAATCTATCGTCGTTGAGGTCTTTAACTCGCCGCGGCCGACGGACGCAATCAATAAGGGTGAAAATGGCTGCAGCCTGCTGCGGATTTTTGATTTGGGTGATCTGACCCCTTTGGAAACTACCGAGTATCTTCCTGAGTCCCGGGTAAACAGGTCTAGTATTAAGCTGGTATTTTGATACTTTCTGGCATGCAGAATGTAAGCCGGCTCAAGAGTCCCTGCTTCATACATCGTCGTAACCAAGACTCCTGATAGCACGTTCATCATCAGACCAGCCTGACTTGACCTTCACCCAGGTGTTCAGCATGACTTTTACACCGAGCACTGCTTCCATATCTTTACGAGCATCCGTACCAACCCGTTTTAGTCGCTCCCCGGACTTTCCTATCAAAATACTTTTCTGGCCATCCTTCTCAACAAAGATTGTTGCATCGATGTGAGTTGCCTTCTCTCGTTCTTCAAATTTCTCAATCTGGATGGTAATGGCATACGGTAGTTCATCGCCCAATTGGCGCATGAGCTTTTCGCGAATGATCTCAGAGACGAGAAAACGTTCGCTACGGTCCGTTACCTGCTCCGCGTCGAAATAAAACGGTGACTCTGGCAATGATTCGCATATTACCTTTTCGAGTTCTTCAAGATTGGCGTTCTTTTCTGCTGAGACAGGCACCAGATTTGTATCAGGATATGTCTCCTGAAGCCTTGAGAGCAAAGGGAACAATTCATTTTTGTTTTCAATCAGATCAATTTTGTTAACCACTATTATTTTTTTTGCTTTCGATTGATTAAAGAGGCGGGAGACCTCTTGATCGTCTTCACCCATCTTTCCCCTATCGAGCAAAAACAGCAGAACATCTACATCACGAAGTGCACTTTTAGCGCTCTTGTTCATATAGCGATTGATCGCCTTCGGTTCATTGAGGTGAATACCCGGCGTATCAACGAAAAGTATCTGGTGAGAACCAGTCGTTTTGATGCCTAAAAGATTGTGACGGGTAGTCTGCGGCTTTCTGGAAGTGATGCTGATCTTCTGGCCCAGAAGTGCATTCAACAACGTCGACTTACCGACATTGGGTCGACCTACTATGGCCACATAGCCACATCGCGTAGTCAATTAGTGACCTCCAGGTGTTTGAGAGCAAGTTCGGCGGCCCTCTGTTCGGCCCGCCTTCGTGAAGTACCAACGGCGCTGATTGTGCCGCTAAAGGAGGAAGATCGACACTCGATCCTAAAACTTTGATTGGGTGATTTTCCCGTCGTGCCGACCAAAATGTAATCCGGCACCGGCTGACCAACACCCTGAAGGTGCTCCTGAAGTCGCGACTTGGCATCTTTCTCGATATTCGATGACGTCAGCGCAGCAAACCTTTCCTCGTACAACGCGAGAATACAATCCGTCGCCTCTTCGAAGCCACCATCCAGATAAATGGCTCCAATAATCGCTTCAACCGCATCTGACAGGATGGAGTCACGGTCAAAGCCGCCACTCTTAAGCTCACCACTACCCATTATCAGGAACCCACCAAGATCCAGTTCCCTGGCGATTTCGGCAAGTGTTTGTTGTTTGACCAACCTCGCCCTCAGGCGGGAAAGATCTCCTTCCTTGGCATCAGGGAATTGATGATAAAGAGCTGAGGCGACGACAAAATTGAGAATTGAGTCTCCGAGAAACTCGAGACGTTCATTATTTCTATTACCAAAACTTCGGTGCGTTACCGACTGATCGAGTAAAGATGCATCCTTAAAGGTGTATGCAACACGCGATTCAAGCTTTGTTAAATCGGACACACTGACCCGGGCTAATCTCTAAGAGGAACTTTCTTGTCGAAAGTCGCGATCAGGTCCAGATTGGCAACCAGGTGAATCCGCTCTTCATAGTGCAGGACCAATTGGGTCCCACGCTGGGTACGGTCAGTGCTCAGGTTCGCCTTAAGATCGAAATCCCGGATATTATTCAACCTTAGGCGTTTAGTCATGGTCTCACGAAGCCCAGCATCGCTCTGCAGTGCCATACCATTTTCCTCGGATATCTTCTCCATGATAGTACCCATGGTGTTGTGGTCCATATAGAGAGGTACCAATTGCGCGCCTATGGAAACCGCCGCCGTCAAAAACAGGAGGGTAACCAATACGCCGCCCACGCTTCCTCTCTGGCGGTTCTTTCCTGGTGGGGTTCTTCTATTCATATTATTGGTCCTTACTGTATCCAACCGTTTCGCGAAAACTCCGGTAACCGCAGCCCTGGTTTTTTATGCAGCCAAACCGCTACCGCCCTGCCAACTATATTATGTTCTGACACTAATCCCCAATACCGACTATCGCTACTTTGATCGCGGTTATCGCCCATCATGAAGTAGTGACCTTCCGGGACCACCCACTCATCCACTCTCGTTTCTCTGTACGAGTTCCGCTGAATCAGGTGCTCAATATCTCCAAGTTTCTCCATATACTGCAGAAACCTTGGATTCACCGGCGGTATCTGGCTGACAAACGTCTGATTCTGTCTTTCACCGTTAATATACAAGGTCTTGTCCTGATATCGAACCCTGTCACCCGGTATTCCTACCACGCGTTTGATGAAATACTCGTCCTGATGGGGCGGAATGAAGACCATAACCTCGCCATTTTTCGGCTCCGCGATATCAAATACCTTCGTGCCGACGACGGGCAGCCTGATTCCATAGGTGTATTTGGCAACACCGGCAAGTCTCCTGGGACGAAAAACCAGATAATCCACCAGCCATACGGCGCCGGTAAAAGCCGTGGCAAGAACGAGGATGAGAGGGAAATTGATGCTCATTTCTCTACCTTCAGCACCGCCAGGAATGCTTCCTGGGGAATCTCAACGCTGCCAACCTGTTTCATACGCTTCTTACCTGCTTTTTGCTTCTCAAGTAATTTTTTCTTTCGAGTGATGTCACCACCATAACATTTGGCCGTGACATTTTTGCGCAGAGCCTTGACCGTCTGCCTCGCAATAATCTGCCCCCCGATAGCCGCCTGAATGGCAACATCAAACATCTGCCGCGGTATGAGTTCTTTCATCTTTTTCGTCAGGGAAAAGCCTTTGCCCCTGGCATCGTCCCGGTGAACAATCACCGCCAGTGCGTCTACGGGGTCACCGTTAATTAGCACGTCCAGTCGAACCAGGTTCGAAGCCTGAAATCGATCGAACGAATAATCAAGCGAGGCATATCCCCGGGAAACTGATTTCAATCGATCGAAGAAATCGAGAACTACTTCATTCATTGGCATGTCGTAGGTCAACGAAACCTGCTTACCGACAAACTGCATATCTTTTTGAACACCTCGTCTTTCAATACAAAGCGAAATGACATTACCGACGTGTTCTGACGGCACAAGAATATTGGCTTGCACAATCGGTTCGCGCATCTCTTCAATGGTGGACGGGTCAGGCAATTGAGAAGGGTTATCAACCTTCATGACATCACCCGATTTCGTCAGAACCTCAAAGACAACGGTGGGGGCAGACGTGATCAGATCAAGATCGTACTCCCGCTCCAATCGCTCCTGGACAATTTCCATGTGAAGCATGCCGAGGAAACCACAGCGGAATCCACTTCCAAGAGCATCTGAACTTTCCGGCTCATAGGCAAGGGAAGCATCGTTCAGCGTGAGCTTTTCCAACGCATCCCGAAAATTGTTAAAATCATCCGAGCTAACCGTGAACATACCGGCATAAACCTGCGGCTTTATCTGTTCAAAACCTGGCAGTGCCGGTACTGATTCCTGGTTTGCACTAAGGACAATCGTGTCGCCGACCGGAGCGCCTTTCACATCTTTGATACCGGCTACTACAAAACCAACTTCACCGGTGTTAAGAACGCCGGTTTCTGTTCGCCTTGGTGTAAAGATCCCGACTGAATCTACCTGATGCACTTTACCCAGCGACTTCGCCACGATTTTGTCTTTCTTTGAAATCTTCCCCTGCATTACCCTGACAAGGGAAACGACACCAAGATAGTTATCAAACCATGAGTCAATAATAAGCGCCTGAAGAGGACCGTCGCGTCGATCCTCCGGGGGCGGTATAACGGCTACTATCTCTTCCAGGAGTTCTGCCACTCCCTGACCGCTTTTAGCGCTGACCCGAAGGGCGCCGGTAGCATCTATACCGATGATTTCCTCAATTTCCTGGCAAACCCGGTCCGGTTCTGCCTGGGGCAGATCGATCTTATTGAGCACGGGTAGAACTTCGAGGTTTTGTTCTATCGCCGTATAACAGTTAGCCACCGACTGTGCTTCTACTCCCTGGGCCGCATCCACTATCAGCAGGGCGCCTTCACAGGCCGCCATCGAGCGTGACACCTCATAGGTGAAATCCACATGACCGGGTGTATCGATGATATTCAGTTGATAGGTATTTCCATCTTTGGCCTCATACATGAGCGTCACGCTCTGGGCTTTGATGGTAATACCTCGCTCCCGCTCGATATCCATGGAATCGAGCACCTGGGCTCCCATCTCACGCTCGGATAAACCGCCACATGACTGGATAAAACGATCAGCCAGGGTCGACTTGCCATGATCGATATGGGCAATGATGGAAAAATTCCTGATACGTGCGGGATCTGTCACAAAAACTCAATCTTAGGAAATCAATGAGGGGTTTGGGGCTGGTAAAAACGCGTGAAGTCTATAGGAAACCATCCCCGGGTGCCATTAACCCCCTACTTGGCAGGCATCTTCAGCGCCAGATACTGGGGGCGTTTATTCCGGACAATCCTGATATGAACGGCGATACCACCCGGCAGGGCGGCAATTAAAGTCTCCAGCTGCTCCGCGTTGCTAATAGCTTCGCCATCAAAATCGGTTAACACGTCACCACGCTGAATCCCTGCATCACGTGCCGCGCCGGGGTAAACCTGGCTGACAAGAACACCTCTGCTAATCTCAAAGCGTTGTTTATCCTGGTCTTCCAGGTCAACGATATCAATACCGACCCGGTTCCCATTGGCCGCTGAAGTCGCGTTATTACTCCGAGAACCAACCTCCACATCGTCTAATTTACCGATGGTCACCTTAAGCTGCTGCCGCTTACCACTTCGCATTATTTCGAGGGTCGCGACGGATTCCGCTCGGGTCCGGCCAACCAGGTGGGGCAGGTCCGACGAGAGGTCAATCATATCGCCATTGAACGACAGGATAATGTCTCCTTCACGCAGCCCACCTGCTTCAGCAGGACTGTCAGCAAATACCTGAGTCACCAGCGCACCGGCCGGTCTGTCCAGGCCAAAGGACTCCGCCAGATCACGATCCACTCGCTGGATCAGAACGCCCAGCCAACCGCGGGAAACCACGCCCTTTTCTTTGAGCTGTTCTGCAACTTCCATCGCGACATCAATTGGAATAGCAAAGGACAGACCCATAAATCCACCGGAGCGGGTGAAGATCTGCGAATTGATACCCACGACTTTTCCGTTAAGGTCCAGCAAAGGGCCGCCCGAATTACCTGGGTTGATCGCCACATCCGTCTGAATAAAAGGAACATAGTTCCCATTATTTTCCGGCAGGCTCCTGCCTGTGGCGCTGACGATACCGGCGGTCACACTATGTTCGAAACCAAATGGTGAACCGATAGCAACAACCCACTGACCCGCTTCAAGATTATCGGATGAGCCCATGTCCAGCGTCGGAAAGTCCTCACCTTCAATTTTTAACACCGCAAGATCAGATAGAGCATCCTGCCCAACGATCACTGCTTCACGCTCCCGTCTGTCACTGAGGGCAACAATAATTTCTTCAGCACCATCAACAACATGGTTATTAGTCAAAATGTAGCCATCTGACTCGATGATAAAACCGGAACCAGCACCGGGTCCCGGTGCACGTCGATCTGGCATTTCGCGAAAGAAGCGCTTAAAAATCTCGGGCACATCCTGCTCATCCAACCCCTCTAACCCCTTACTCGGTGCTCGGGTTGTTCTGATGTTAACGACAGCCGGAGATGCTTTTTTGACCAGCGCTGTAAATTGAGGGTACTCGGCCCATACCGGAAATGCAGATAAAGCACCCACCATGAGTAGCGTTGCAAGGGTAATCAATTTCTTCATGATACATTTTCCGATATTTTCAGCGCGTGCTGTGGCACGGCATGGCAAACAATATATCCGGCCAGGAATGCCGTTAGGGCAACCCCAACCGTCAGGGGTTCAGAGAGGCCGATTTTTTCGCATCCTGCAGCGGCGATAACCGTTGCGAGAAGGGGCTTCAACCAGCTGTTCCAGAGCATAGTCCACTGCGCCTCCAGCGACAATTCGACGACAGCTGAGTCACCAAGAACCTGCGGCAGACGGACGATATTAAGTCTGTCAGCACATCCTGAACATCCATTGCAGGCCGAACCCGGGGATTGAAACTCATCCCTGTCAGGCGCAATACGATTCAAATTAAGTAAGGTCATACCGGCATGATAATGCAGTCAGCCTAATAAAGAACTGGCTCCACTGATTCAGCCACTCGTCGGGCGGTTCGCACTGGAACCTCTCCAACCACCGTTATCTGCGGACCGGTTCCATGATGACGGCGCGTGACAACCACAGCCCCCCCATCAATCGTTGCCAGATCAGGCATCGGTGTGCCGCCGGTTTTTTCGATGAAGACCGAGAAGGTTGCAAGGCCATCGGTGAAATGAAGTCGATTACCCTGAATTCGAACAGGCCTGAACCCATCCGGAAGCCAGCTAACCCGCCAAACTGGCTTCTCTGTTCTTTCATTGGCATCAAGCGCCAGGGGATGCGAGATAGTATCCCCCGTCATTGCAGTCTGGAGATCTGATGTACTAATGGAATCGCCCACCTCAAGATGGGTAAACTGGAAAATTTCTTTTACCCTGCCACGTTCTATCAGGTGCGATTGCAACAGCAGCCCACTTTCCTTATCCAGCCACACCTGATACCCGTAACGATCATTGTAGCCAGGAGAAATACTCAGAACGACAGCCGGACGCCCGGCGATCCTGTCTTCTCCCTGCATCGCAAGGTTGTATAAATTCTGGGTCGACAAAACCCGATCTGAAAACGCCGCTGTAAAGGGTCCGATATGCACAGTGTGATTGGCCAGCTCGTCTGCGGACAGATGCTCCTTTGGATGATAACAACGGGCTTCGCCCTCTTCGCGATAAAGCTCACGTACATCGCCATTCAGGTTATACAGCCTTTCAAGCTCCCTGCCCTGCTCCACCACATGGACAATACGAACATTGTCGAAACGGCTGCCCCGAATATACGTGAAGTTACCGGCATAGTTTTCGCTGCGAAGCGCCCGCCCCATCTTCTCCAACCATGCGGTGGGAGAGCCTTCAGCTGATAAAGAGCCCTCAGCCAATAAAGAGCCTTCAGCTAATAAAGAGCCTTCAGCTAATAAAGAGCCTTCAGCCAATAAAGAGCCTTCAGCTTCCAAAGAAACCGCAGGTTCAGCATAGGCCGACCCGGATAACAAAGACGCGATGAGCACACATAATGTGCCCGAAAGCCATCTAACTGGGATATATGCGCTCATGAGTTTTGGATTATCTATTGGATGTTTCTTTATAGTTCACAAATTGCTTGTCACGGTTCATTCGGCTCATTTGATCGTGTTGATTCAGGTAGGCTCGAAGTCGACGCTGCTTTTCTTCATCGAGCTCTACAAGCTCGGACGTCTGCGGTTGAACATCGCTTTGATTAGCAACTGTCTGGACATCAATTACGGATGACTGATGACTGGCAACAGTCCCACTGGAGAGGGTCTGTGCCCCCGTATCAGCGACAGGCAGTGATTCCTGTGGTTGCTGAATGCCAATAAATATAGCGACCACCATCGACGCTGCCAGCGCCAGACTTCCGGCGATGACGGTCCTGGGGGCCGCCGACTTTTGTGCTTCCCTGGAATGGCTGTCTTCGAGTTCGATCGAGTCAGTAATTCGCGTAAACAGCTGCTGATGATGTTCAACTGAAACTGAGCCCCTGTCCGTTCTTAAGGTTGAACCGATATGCTGGTACGTCGCCCAGCTGGAAGCTAGAGATTCATCGGAACGAAACTCCCTGACCAAACGATGTATTTCGATCTCACTCGCCTCACCGTCAATCAGTGCCGACAATGATTCTCTTTTTGTATCCCGTGTGCTTCTAGTCACTCTTTTTCCTCAGACCACCCGCTATAGAGGGTCATCAACCAATCGATTCAATACTTTTTTCAATCGCTTCCCGAGCCCTGAAAATACGGCTTCGGACCGTTCCAACCGGGCATTCCATCACCTCGGCTATTTCCTCGTAACTCATCCCTTCAAACTCTCGAAGGGTCACTGCAATCTTCAATTCCTCCGGCAAATTCTCGATGGCGTCAAAGATCACTTTCTGCAGCTGATCCGTCGCAAGACGACTCTCTGGACCCGCGACATCCTTTAAGACAGCAGAATCCGCTACAAATTCCCCATCAACATCAATATCTGTGTCTGGAGGCCTTCGTGATTTAGACACCAGGTAATTTTTGGCCGTATTAATGGCTATTCTGTACAGCCACGTATAAAAAGCGCTATCTCCCCTGAATCGAGGGATTGCCCTGTAGGCCTTTATAAATGCCTCCTGCGTGACATCCTGCACCTCAGAGGAGTCACGGACATAGCGACTGACCAGACCGGCAATCTTGTGCTGGTACTTAAGTACCAGAATATCGAACGCGCGCTTGTCACCACGCTGAACCCGCTCTACCAGCTGCCTGTCGTTTGTTTCTGTCGTGTCCAATCTACCCCCATGGCCTGGCTGAACACTGGATTAACCCTGGCTTATTCACTACATCCGTTCCTGCATACGTCTGATTACTCGATCAAACTTTAGTTCAATCGGACTCAAGGACACGCATCATAACAAATCAGCCTGCACACCTGACCCTATACCCCCCGAATCAGAAGGTGTAATCTGCCGCCCTCACGAATTTTGGGGGGGAACGTGACTCAAATCGAGCACCAGTACGATGTATTGATAATCGGTAGCGGCGCTGCCGGGATGACCCTTGCTCTCAAATTAGGGAAACATCATCGCATAGCAATGCTCTGTAAGGACGACCCTACGGAGGGTTCTACCTATTATGCCCAGGGTGGCGTTGCCGCCGTGCTGGATGAATACGACAGTATTCAATCCCATATCGAGGATACATTGGGCGCCGGAGGTGGGTTATGCCACAGGGATGTCGTCGAGTTTACGGTTCAAAGAAGTGCACAGACCATTAACTGGCTGGTAGAACTGGGTGTTAACTTTGACACCCGCACAACCGGCGACGGGAGCACGGAGTTTCACCTCACCATGGAAGGCGGCCACAGCCACAGACGCGTCATTCATGCCGCAGACGCAACCGGGCGTGAGATCGCGGAAACCTTAAGCAGCCAACTGGACACCCTCGACAATGTGACCATCTTTCCACGTTATGTCGCGGTCGACCTGATCACAAAGGACAAGATCGGACTCAGGGGGAAAGACTGTATTGGCGCCTATGCCCTTAACCTTGAAAGCCAGGAGGTTGAGCTCTTCCGTGCAAGATACGTTGTCCTTGCGACGGGTGGCGCCTCCAAAGTCTACCTTTACACCAGCAACCCTGATACTGCTTCCGGTGACGGAATTGCTATGGCCTGGCGGGCTGGATGCAGAGTCGCAAATCTGGAGTTCAATCAGTTCCACCCAACCTGCCTTTATCATCCAGATGCCAAATCCTTTCTAATCACTGAAGCCCTGCGGGGAGAAGGCGCCAGGTTGGTTCTCCCGAACGGACATCGTTTTATGCCCGATTTCGACGAGCGGGCTGAATTGGCACCCAGGGACATCGTTGCCCGTGCTATTGACCATGAAATGAAGCGGCTTGGCTGTGATTGCGTTTATCTCGATATACGCCACAAGGGTAACGACTTCATCCTGTCGCATTTCCCAACCATCCATGCGCGGTGCCTTGAACTCGGCATCGACATCAGTAAAGAATTGATCCCTATCGTTCCCGCCGCCCATTACACCTGCGGAGGAATCATGACAAATACAGATGGCATGACCGACCTGCCTCATCTTTATGCCATAGGTGAATCAAGCTTCACGGGATTGCACGGCGCGAACCGAATGGCCAGCAACTCCCTGCTGGAATGTATGGTGTTTGCAGCAGCTGCCGCGGAGCACATTAATGCGCATCCCGAATCACTCGATACCAATCTGGAAATTCCCCTGTGGGATGAAACGCAGGTCACCAATTCAGATGAAGACGTCATCATCTCTCACAACTGGGAAGAGCTTCGTCGATTCATGTGGGACTATGTCGGTATCGTCCGAACGGATAAACGTTTACAACGGGCCAGACGCCGCGTACAGCTCCTACAGCAGGAAGTGACCGAGTACTACAGCAACTACCGAATCAGTAGCGATCTTCTGGAACTGCGTAATCTCATCCAGGTGGCTGACCTCATGATTCAATGTGCGATACGTCGAAAGGAAAGCAGAGGTTTACACTACACTCTGGATTATCCCGAGCAGACCGAACCGGCAATAGACACAGTACTGACGCCACCGTTTTTTGGCTAGGCGCTTTCGGGTCTTACCGTTTTAGGCAGGGAAAGCCCCAACAATTTGGGACCATGGTGCCTGAGGAGCACAGTCAGTCGACGGTAGGTATTTTGTTCACAGGCATCCCTGCCCACAACCACTTTCAGCGCTTCACCGTTCGAGCTAAAACCAAGTATCACGAAAAAATAGCCAATATGCAGCGGACTTCCAAGCTCGGCCTGTTGCCACCGCCCATCGTTGAAACCAAGCAGCCATGCTTCATTACGATAAACAACCCGCTGGACCACCCGCACGTTTCCCGACAGATTCCACCCACCCAGAAAGGGAATCAGAGAGACAATCAAGGCC
>JABBBA010000385.1 GCA_018607685.1 K189A clade bacterium
CCCAGTGCGCGGTAGCAGTTGTCAGCTGAGTCCACCAGGATGCGAAATGCAAAAACATCCATGATTTCATTGAATGACTTTCGCTTGCTGCGCATTTTGTCGTAGATACTATAAAGGTGCTTTTCCCTGCCGAACACATTTGCCGAGATCCCTTCCCGTTCCAGTGTGCTTCTTATTGATTCCTGGATGTTGCTGACAATTTCTTTCCGGTTACCCCGGGCCTTCCGGACCGCTTTCTCGATCATGCTGGAGCGCAGCGGATACATCGCTTTGAAACCTAACTCTTCGAATTCGATTCGAATGTTGTTCATACCAAGGCGCAGTGCAATAGGCGCGTAGATCTCGAGAGTCTCTTTGGCGATACGCCGGCGCCTGTCTCCGTCAAGGTGTCCAAGGGTCCGCATGTTGTGAAGACGATCCGCGAGCTTCACCAGTATTACCCTGATGTCTTTCGCCATTGCCAGGGTCATTTTCTGAAAGTTCTCAGCTTGAGCCTCGGCCCTGGAGTGGAACATGCTCTTTAGTTTGCTGACACCATCAACCAGCTCGGCAACCTCATGGTCAAATTCCTGGCCCAGGGTATGCTTGGGAATGCTGGTGTCTTCAATCACATCGTGGAGTAACGCGGCCATCAGGCACTGGTGGTCCATGTGCATGCCAGCGAGGATGTTTGCAACCGCCAGGGGATGCGTTATGTAGGGTTCACCTGACTTTCGCTTTTGTCCTTCGTGGGCATCTTCGGCGAAGTGGTAGGCTTTAACGACCTGGTCTATCTGGCCTTGTTCAAGATATGAGCTGAGGTCGCTGGCGAATGAATCAATGGTGAGCTCATCGGCGGTTAACACGGTGTACTAACCCCGGATGTGGGAACTACTAGGTAGCAGAACCCCAAGAGTAGTAAAGGATAGGCGAACGTTCGCCCCGGAAACGTCTGGCTTCCGTTAGAGGTTGTTGAGCTCTTGTTCGTGTTGTTCAAATCCGTCCTGTACTGCAGTCAGTGCCAACGCCTCGGTTTCTTCCTGGGTGGGCTCTTCAAGTATTGACGCGGTAACGAGTCCCGCTGCAATTTCCCGCAGGGCCAGTACCGTTGGCTTGTCATTTTCAATTGGAACAAGTGGGTCTTTACCACCCGTTGCAATTTGCCGCGCTCGCTTGCTGGAAACCATCACCAGTTCAAATCGATTTGCTACGTTTTCTAGACAGTCTTCTACGGTTACTCGCGCCATGGGTCGCTCCAATTAGTTCAGTGTTGCTTTCCCCAAAAGACAGGGGGTAGGCGTACAAGGACCGCGCATTGTAGCCACATCAGTTCTATTAAACAATATATGGCCGTTATTGTGGCAATAAATCCTCAATAAGGGGTCCAAGTGTCTCTAGTTGCCTGTCTCGGTGGTGCTGCGCCCCCACGCCTGTAACGACAGCCTCTAGTTCAGCAAGTGCAGTGTCGAACTGATCATTCACGATGAGGTAGTCGAATTCATGCCAGTGCGATAACTCTTCAAAGGCCGCGGCCATGCGTTTATCGACGGTTTCCACATCATCCTGGGCGCGGTTCTCGAGTCGATCCCGGAGGGCGTACAGAGAGGGCGGAAATATGAAAATTGACCGGGTATCAGGTAGTTTTTGTCGAACCTGTGCTGCGCCCTGCCAGTCGATTTCAAGAATAAGGTGCTTGCCCTGGCTCAATACGAGGTTTACCGACTGGGTGCTTGTGCCATATAGGTGCTCAAACACAGTCGCCCACTCCAGAAATTCACCCCGGTCGACCATGAGCGTAAACTCGGCGTTGGATACGAAATGATAGTTAATGCCATCAGTTTCCTCCGGGCGCCTTGCCCTGGTGGTATGGGAGATCGCGACGCCTGTCGTCTCGGAACGCTCCATCAGCGCCCTTACCAGGCTTGTTTTACCAGCGCCGGAGGGAGCAGAGATGATGAAGAGTTGTCCGTTAGTTTCTTGCGTGAGTTGTTTGCTCATTCGATGTTTTGGATCTGTTCCCGCATTTGTTCAATTGAGACCTTCAGGTCGACGGCCTGCATCGTGGTAGAGGTCGCGGCTGCCTTTGAAGACAAGGTGTTCGCTTCTCTGTTGAGTTCCTGCATAAGAAAATCAAGACGTCGGCCAACGGGTTCAGTCATCTTGAGGTTTCGTCTTACCTCCAGGACATGTGTGACCAGCCTATCCAATTCCTCAGCCACGTCCAGTTTCTGGGCAAGCATGACCAGTTCCTGTTCAACACGTCCGGGATCTACCTCAACATCAATGTCGGCCAATCGTTTCAGGAGTTTTTCATGTTGATTTGCGATAATCACCGGTGTTTCTTTTCTCAGGTCGTCGACCGTTGCTTCGATATCGATCAGCCTGGAATCGAGGAGCCCCGCCAGCTCCTCTCCTTCACGCGCACGCATTTCGACTAGCTGGGCCACTGCCAGTGTGAATCCCTGGCGGGCATCTTCAATCAGGTCATCGTTTGATTCTTCTGCTTTCAAAACGTCAGGCCAGCGAAGCAGAGACAGGATATCTCCACGATCTTCCATTCCTGTTATTTCCGCGATCTGGCCCATCGCAAAGTGTAGATCGGCTACGAGGTCCTCGTTGATGCTCATTCGGGTCTTGAGTTCACCGGCATTGATTTTGACGGAGCATTCGATCTTGCCGCGATGGACCTTGTCCTTGAAGAGAGCTTTTAGCTCGGTTTCCAGATGCCGGAGGTTCTCTGGCATGCGGAAGCTAACGTCAAGATAACGATGATTCACACTGCGAATCTCCCATACTGCAGCCCCATGTTCGGCTCGGGAGAACGCCGTCATACTTCTTGTCATGTGATTTCTCGTTATCTATTACAATCGACAAGTATAATGGAGTTTTTAATCGACGGAGTAGTAATGAGCACAAAGCGGCTGGTATCTCGTGAACCTGATCAAATGCGAGAAGTAACAATGGAAAGGAATATTAATAAGCACGCGGAAGGATCGGTGCTCATTGGTTTTGGCGATACCAAAGTCATTTGTACGGCTTCGGTCGAATCTGGTGTTCCCTCGTTTCTACGTGGAAGTGGACAGGGTTGGATTACGTCTGAATATGGGATGTTACCTCGGTCTACAGACACCAGGATGGGTAGAGAAGCAGCTAAAGGTAAGCAGGGCGGCAGGACGGTGGAGATTCAGCGTCTCATTGGCCGGTCGCTCAGGGCCGCTGTAGACATGAAAAATCTTGGTGAATATACCATTCGTATCGATTGTGATGTCATTCAGGCTGATGGGGGTACAAGAACCGCTTCTATTACGGGTGCCTGTGTTGCGCTCCTTGATGCGATAAAAACGCTGGATACAACACCGAATACACAGCTTATCTCGGCGGTGTCTGTTGGAATCGTGCGTGGACTTCCAGTTTTGGACCTGGAATACCTGGAAGACTCCAAGGCCGATACTGATATGAATGTGGTTGTTGCTGAAGATGGTCGATTTATTGAAATTCAGGGTACTGCTGAAGATGAACCGTTCGATCGGGAAGAACTTATGGAAATGCTCCGTCTGGCCGAAAAAGGCACCGGTGAGCTGCAGGCGATACAGCGTGCGGCTCTTGCCGGTGAGCTTTAATGCTGGCTGACTACAAAAGGGGGTTCATTGAGTTTGCGTTGGACCAGGATGTCCTGCGGTTTGGGGAGTTCGACCTTAAATCGGGTCGAAAAAGCCCCTATTTCTTTAACGCAGGGGAGTTTAAGACAGGCGGCGCCCTGGCCCGCCTCGGCTCCTATTATGCTGATGCACTGGTGGGGAGTG
This sequence comes from K189A clade bacterium, assembly GCA_018607685.1. Taxonomy (GTDB): domain Bacteria; phylum Pseudomonadota; class Gammaproteobacteria; order Pseudomonadales; family Azotimanducaceae; genus UBA9659. The sequence goes on from JABBBA010000385.1 coordinate 3,783, forward strand.
GACTTCAGGTGGATTGCCTCTTTGGCCCCGCGTACAAGGGCATTCCATTGGTCGCGGCCACTTCCATAGCGATGGCGAATCAACATCAAGCTGATATACCCTATGTATTCAACCGTAAGGAAGCAAAGGACCATGGTGAAGGCGGAACACTCGTCGGCGCAAAGCTGGAGGGCAAGGTGGTCATTGTCGATGACGTGATAACCGCAGGTACTGCCATCCGTGAAGTTATGGCTTTTTTCGAAGAGAACCGGGAAGCAACGGCGAGCGCGGTAATGGTTGCTATCGATCGTCAGGAACGCGGTAAAGGAGATCTTTCCGCGATACAGGAAGTTGAGCGCGACTATGGTCTTAGCGTACTTAGCGTGGTCACACTGGACGATATCGTCCAGTACCTGAAGGAAAAAACCGGATATGAACAGGAACTTAACGCGATAGGTTCCTATCGCGAGCAGTATGGAATAGCATCTGTGTTATGAAACCTTGGCTTCGATATCTGCTGTTAACTATTTGGCTGGGTGCTACCGTTCAGTTCAATACGGTGGCGGCGGAACTTTATCGATACAAAAACGAGGATAATGTGACCGTTCTTGATAGCCATGTTCCCGCAAGGTATGTAAAGAACGGATATACCATTCTAAGTTTAGACGGTCGGGTTCTGGAAGTCGTACCACGGGCGTTATCAGATAAAGAGATCAGAGATCGTGATCGCAGGCTGGCGGAAGAAGAACGTCTTGCCGGTGAAAAGCGAGAGCGCGAAATCGTCGACCAGAACCTGATGCGGCTTTACGCGACTCCGGGTGATGTGATTCGAGCGCGTGACGCAAAAATCTCTAGCATCGACAGTCTGATCAAAACCCAGGAAGGCACCATACAGAGGCTGCAATCGCAGAAGCGACAGCAGGAATCTGCGCTTGCTGATATCGAGCGCGCAGGTGGCGTGATTGGTAAGGACAGGTTGGCCCGGATCAGAAACATCGATAGTCGAATTGCCCAGGTTGAGTCTGAGATCAGGAAGAAAGAAGCTGAAAAAGGTACCCTGAACATATCCTACGCAGAGGACCTGAAGCGCGTGAAAGAACTCTACGAGCGTTAACCCGCACCATTATTCCCCAAGCACATCTTCTTAGAACAAACCTTTTCTTACGACCTGCCACTGGATATCCCACTCAGTGGTTGGTTTACGCTCAAAGTCACTACGCACATACTGGCCTATTCTGCCTTCAACCAGTGACAGCAATAAATTGGCCGCGATTACCGGATCGATCGAGGTGTCCTGCTCTCCTCTCATGGGCATTTCTCTGATGATCTGCCGAAGTTGGGCTTCAATCCTGTCGAATAGCTGGGTGACTCTTTGTCTTAGTCTTTCGGTTTCGCCAGAGAGAGGGTCACCGGTGAGAATTCGTGTGATCCCGGGGTTGCGCTCACAGAATGTGAGAATCAGCCGCAAAATCTTTTCACAGCGCTTATCTGCCTGTGTTTCTTCACTCATGATCTGGGTAATTCTGGAAAATATAGTGTCTTCGATGAACTCGATGAGTGCTTCGAACATTTTGGCCTTGCTGGGGAAATGTCGGTACAAAGCTGCTTCAGAAACGCCGACATGTTTTGCGAGGCCGGCGGTGGTAACACGGCCACCGGGACTCTGTTCAAGTATCGTCGCCAGCGACTGAAGTATCTGGTTCTTGCGGGATGGTTTTTTTGGTACCTCATCAACCATGGTTTGCTCTGTGCTCATCGGTTTTGATGCCCCTTAGTAAGATTGGTGATGAGCGTACCCACCCCTTCATCGGTGAGAACTTCCAGCAAAACAGCGTGGGCGACTCTCCCGTCGATGATATGAGCGCTGGTGACTCCAGCTTTTACGGCTGAAAGAGCGCAGTCGATCTTGGGTAACATTCCGCCGGTGATGGTGCCGTCGGCGATTAACGCATCAACTTCACTTGAGCTTAGTCCGGTTAGCAGGTTTCCTTTCTTATCCTCCAGCCCGGCGATGTTAGTCAGGAGGATTAGCTTTTCTGCGCCGAGTTTCTCTGCGAGCTTCCCTGCGACCAGGTCAGCGTTGATATTGTAGGTTTCGTTGTCCTCGCCGACACCGATGGGTGCGATGACGGGAATGATGTCACTGCTCGTTAGAAGGTCTATAACGTCCCTGTTGATATCAACTACCTCGCCGACATGCCCGATATCGATAATCTCAGGAGCCTTAACTTCCGGGCCGCTGCGCTCCATCAACATCTTCTTTGCCTTAATCAGGGTGGCGTCTTTGCCGGTCAGGCCAACCGCCTTGCCGCCGCTACCGTTGATCAGGCTCACAATTTCCTGATTGACCGCTCCACCCAGAACCATCTCGACTACGTTCATCGTTTTACTGTCGGTGACTCGCATACCGTCAACAAACCTGGACTCAATCCCCAGCTCTTCAAGGAGACTTCCTATCTGTGGGCCGCCTCCATGCACTACAACCGGATTCATGCCCACGAGCTTCATGAGGACGACGTCCCGGGCAAAGCCAAACTTAAGGTGATCCTCTGTCATTGCGTTGCCACCGTATTTTATGACGATGGTTTTTCCGGTGAACCTTTGTATATAGGGAAGTGCTTCGGTTAGAACCGATGCGATGTTCATCGCTGAGTCTTTAGTCAGTGTCATGGCAGTTACTCGAAGTCCAGATCAGGTTTCACTTCCTGGAGTAACTCCCGAAAGGCGCCCTTTATATCTTCCAAAGATTCGTCAGAGTCAGCTTCGAATCGCAGTGTTAACGCTGGCTCTGTGTTGGAGGCCCTAACCAGCCCCCAACCATCGGGGAAATCTACTCTCAGTCCGTCAATGGTCGTGAGTGTTGCATCTTCAAAATCAGCTGCTTCGACCAGCGTGTCGATCAGTGAGAACTTCTCACTGTCAGTAGCCGCCACGTAGATTTCTGGCGTAGCCACGCTGTCTGGAAATTCTGCTAACAGGTCAGCCAGGCTCTCTTCTTGAGACCCGACGATTTCAAGCAGGCGTGCTGCTGAGTAAAGACCATCGTCAAAGCCAAACCATCGTTCAGAGAAACAGATATGGCCGGATAGCTCTCCCCCTATTAGTGCATCGGTGTCCAGAATTTTTCGCTTAATGAACGAATGACCACTTCTACAGATGATAGGGCGGCCGCCAAAGCCACTGATAACACTATTCAGGTGCCTGGTGCATTTAACGTCGTAGACCACATCTGAACCGGGATTACGCGAAACAATGTCTTTAGCGAACAGCATTAGCAACCTGTCAGGCCACACTATCTCACCGGCGGCTGTAACCGCCACCAGACGATCTCCGTCTCCGTCGATAGCAATCCCAAGGTCCGCGCCCTGAGACTGAACGCTTGCGATAAGATCTTTCAGGTTCTCAGGTTTGGTTGGATCCGGGTGGTGATTTGGGAAGCTGCCATCAACCTCGCAATAAAGTGGAACTGTCTCGCAACCCAGATTATCAAGCAGTTCCGGCGCGATGCTCCCTGCAATACCATTGCCGCAGTCTATGACGACTTTCAGCGGCTGGGCTACGACCACATCGTCCGATATGGCGTCGATGTAATCCTGCGTAAAATCTGCCGCCGAAATAGTACCGCTTCCGGTCGAGAAATTGTTCTCCTGTAATCTCTGAAAAAGGCCGGTAATCTCATGGTCTATAAGACTCTTACCTTCAAGGACCACTTTGAATCCGTTGTAGTCGGCTGCGTTGCTGCTGCCGGTAACCATCACTCCGCTCTTCGTATCCGAGTTGTTGGTCGCATAATAGAGAACGGGGGTTGGCACTGAGCCGATATTCACAACGTCCCTGCCACTGGCAGTAATTCCTTCAATCAGCGCTTCAGCCAGCGCCGGGCTATACTCACGACCGTCATAACCCACAACCAGACTCTGTTCGCCCCTGTCACCTGCTTCGGAGCCGATGGCAAGCCCTATCTGGCGAGCAATGTCTTCGCTGATGGATTCGCCGACAATTCCGCGGATGTCACAAGCACGGAAGATATGCTCGATAGAGGAATAGTCCTCGCTTGCCGCATTAGTTTCTTCAACGGCTGAATCAAAGTCATCGACTTCAAATTCTTCGACTTCCTCAAACAGATCAGAATCCTCGTCTGTCATTTCGATGTCGACGACTTCTTCTTTGGGAGGACGCGCTTTTTTAGATTCTTTCCTGGTCGGTGCAGCTTTCTTGTCGTCGACTTTTGCAGGTCCATAACTCAACAACTGTTTCAGTTTACTGTCCTGGTCTTCGAATCCTGGCAAGCTATAGACAACCTTACTATCGTAGTTTCCACCAGCCACCCGCCCGATCTGGCCTCCCAGCAAGGTGAGATTCTGCTGGATCAACGTGCCGGTTTTCGTTGCTCCAAAAGCTGTACCCCCTAGCGCGATGAGCAAAAGCGCAAGCCCGGGCAGGAGGTAAACGATGAAACCGCCAGGCGAATCACTGGCAATGTTTGTAGACGGTGCGTACTGAAGGGACCAGTTAGGATTATTCAGTGGGCTTGTAACCTGGGGTCCTGTGCCCGCCGCTCCCGCAACTGCGATTGGCTTGGTGGCAGCGCCAACGGTCTGCATAACCCGGACCTGGCCCCTGGTGCCATCGGTCAGGTTTGCACTGATCGCCTGGGAACTGAAATACACAAATAAGGTACCCTGGATCTTGCCGTCACCCTTTTTTATTGGGGTTGCAACGACAATCCACTTCTCCCCTTCGAGTTGAGGTTGAGAACTAATCGCCTCTGGAGAGACAGGCCCTCCTGCTTCAATATTCTTAACCATATCCAGCGCAACAAAATTAAAGGGTGGAAAGCCCTGGTCGGTTTTGGCCTGGCCGGCAGGAATAAGTCTCACTCTTTCGGCGAAGGGTAGAACCTGCGAGATATTCTGTTCTGCTTTGGACCGATCTGCGATGGAACCTGAAATTGCACTTTTCGCCTGAGAGCTTGATGCGATCTTGGCCAGTTGCTCGACCAGCTGAATTTCCTTGATGTTGACCTGCTGCGCGATTTCGACGGCCAGGGCCTGGCTAAGCGTGGACCGATGGCTGCTGTTAATGCCTGACTGAAGCAGGAAGATGGACAACAGGCTCGCGATAACAAATCCAGCGATGATGGCAGCACCCGGGATCATGCCAAAACTTATCAGATGTTTGTTTGCCACTTTGGCTCCTTAATTTCGCCCTGAGGAACCAAATCCTCCGGTGCCTCGGTCGGTTAATGAGAATTCGCTAACAACACTAAACTCGATCTGCTGAACGGGAACCACCACCAGTTGTGCGATTCTATCGCCTGGCTCAATCGTAAAAGTGCTGGTGCTGCGATTCCAGGCTGAGATCATCAGTTCACCCTGATAGTCAGAGTCGATTAGTCCAACCAGATTACCCAGAACAATCCCGTGTTTATGGCCAAGGCCGGAGCGCGGCAGGATCAGTGCCGCATAGCCAGGGTCTTCTACGAAGATAGCGATACCGGTAGGAATAAGTGAGGTATCTCCGGGTGCCAGATCCTGTGGCCCGTCGAGGCAAGCGCGCAGGTCCATACCTGCTGAGCCGGGAGTTGAATAGGACGGCATTGGGATATCACTGCCGATTTTGGGGTTAAGGACTTTAACCTGGAGGCTTTGCATCAAGCGTCTTCCAACTGTTCTTTGATAAGCTCGATGAGTTTCCTGGACAGGTTTTCCTTCGACATTTTTGGCTGTGGCACTTCTGTAATCTCTTTAGCCGTCGCGGTAATAACGGTTGTTTCGTTTTGATCGCTGTTGAAACCGATTGAAGTATCAGCGACGTTGTTGGCAATAATCATATCCAGATTTTTAGCCGTCAGCTTGCCGCGAGCGTGCTCAATGACGTTCTCCGTTTCAGCGGCGAACCCCACCGTGTAGGGGCGGTTTTCGAGGTTTGCAACTGTCTTCAGGATATCCTGGTTCTGTACCAGCTCCAGAGTCAGTGAATGTTCACCGGTCTTCTTTATTTTTTGGTTCTCAATTGAGACAGGTTTGTAGTCAGCGACGGCAGCAACGCCGATGAAAACATCAGCATCGGTTATCGAAGACATCACAGCATCCAGCATTTCATCAGCGGATTGGATAGCAATCACCGTTGCCCGCTCGGGCGCTTCTAGATTAGTTGGGCCGGAGATCAACGTTACCCGCGCGCCCGCTTCTATCGCCGCGATTGCCAGAGCGTATCCTTGTTTGCCGGAGCTATGATTGCTGATATAGCGAACCGGGTCGATTGCTTCCCGGGTTGGACCGGCGGTGATCACGACATGGCGACCGGCCAGACTCGCGGTGTCGAATCGAGCGGCAATTGCGGTGACGATATCGGGAACATCCATCAGACGGCCTGCGCCTGTTTCGCCACAAGCCTGCAGACCAACGTCCGGTTCAAGCAGGGAAATACTCATTTGCTTCAGTGCCTGCGCGTTCTGTTGTGTGCTTGGTTTGGCCCACATGGCCTGATTCATCGCCGGTGCGACGACTACGCCGCATTCGGCGGCAAGGCAGATAGTCGTTAGCAGGTCATCGCCGTGCCCGGCAGCCAGTCGAGCGATAAAGTCGGCGGTGGCCGGCGCAACCAACACAACGTCTGCCCAGCGAGCCAGCTCAATATGGCCCATAACTGATTCGGTCTCGGTATCCAGTAAATCCAGATGAACAGGATGGTTTGAAAGCGCCTGCATGGTGAGTGGCGTTATAAATTCCTGAGCGGAGGGAGTCATGACAACGCGTACGTCTGCGCCGTCATCCTGCAGTCTTCTGACAAGGTCTGCGCTTTTGTACGCTGCAATTCCACCGGTAACACCCAGCAGAATTCTTTTGTTCGTAAGGCGATTCACACCAATTCTTCCTTACTTATAGGTGATGGTTAATAGCTGTCAGCCTAAGTTGGCAATGACGGGGCCGGATTCAATCGATATCCCACAATCTCCAAGAGGCAACACAGGTTAGCATAGCTTTGCTAGGAAGTGGTTACTCACTATTTACGTTTCACAGGGGGAAGGTCACGCTATGATGCCCAGAGAGAAACTGGTTAAAAAGGGTGCTGAATCCCTGTCCGACAGTGAGCTCCTGGCGCTCTTTCTGCGAACCGGATTGCCGGGGACTGGAGTGCTTGAACTGGCTGATGAGCTGCTGGTGAAGTTTGAGGGACTCAGGGGACTAATGCAGGCGAATGCAGCAGAGTTAACCAGTTGCCGGGGTGTTGGGCCGGCGAAATCCGCCCAGTTGTCAGCTGCGCTTGAGATGACACGCCGCTTTCTTCAAATCAGTATGGAAAAGGGCGAATCCATTAGCGACCCGGAAATCACCCGCCGGTTTCTTCAACTCAAATTGCGCTGCTACACCCGGGAGGTATTCGCCTGCCTGTTTCTCGATAACCAGCATCGCCTGATTAAATACGAGGAATTGTTTTTCGGCACGATAGATGGAGCGACCGTGCATCCGCGTGAGGTGGTTAAGAAAGCCCTGGAGTTCAATGCCGCCGCCGTTATTTTTGCGCACAATCACCCCTCGGGCATTTCAGAACCATCCCAGGCCGACAAGAGGATTACGGAGCGCCTTCGCGCAGCGCTGACGCTGGTCGAGATCCGGGTTCTTGATCATCTGGTTGTGGGGGATGCAGAGATTACGTCCTTTGCAGAACGGGGTTTGCTTTAGTAGTGACTTTTTATGGTCGTCTGCTGGACGTTTGTATCCCGCTAGCCTCAACAGGTCCCACTACCGTTGAGCCAAGTAACGCTCATGGCTGTTTCGCGATATTGAACAGCGAGGAGAGCCTTCAGCGTTGCTTGGCACGGCCTAATTGGGACCTGTTCAAGGTCAGCGGGTTAAACCTGCCCAGTAGACGGCCATAAAGAAGAGCCTTCAGCGCTACTTGGCACGGCCTATATGGGACCTGTTCAAGGTCAGCGGGGTAAACCTGCCCAGTAGACGGCCATAAAGAAGAGCCTTCAGCGCTACTTGGCACGGCCTATATGGGACCTGTTCAAGGTCAGCGGGGTAAACCTGCCCAGTAGACGGCCATAAAGAAGAGCCTTCAGCGCTGCTTGGCACGGCCTAATTGGGACCTGCAGAGGTACCCGGGATTCCATCGTTTAGTGGACGTCCATAAACAGTTCTGGTATAAAGCACCGCTCTCACGTCGTAGCGTTAGGACGGATTTTTTGTCCTAACAGTAAGTCATTGAATTTAAAGGTAAATTGACATGTCCAGAGAATGTCAGGTAACAGGC
>JABBBA010000268.1:0-5638 GCA_018607685.1 K189A clade bacterium
TCATTACACAACCCAGGGGTGATCACGCAGAGATGCTGGGCGAATGCGATTCAATTCGTTCTCTCTGCGTTCAATTAGATAAAGTTGCTCCAACTCACACGAATGTCCTGATAGAAGGCGAATCCGGAACAGGTAAAGAGCTGGTCGCCAGAAAAATTCACCAGTTGAGCAACCAGGCCAATCGCCAGATGATTTCACTCAACTGCGCTGCTATTCCTGACTCACTTATTGAGTCCGAGTTATTCGGCCACGAAAAAGGTGCCTTCTCCGGCGCAACTACTGATCGAGTTGGTCTCGTTGAGGCGGCTGATGGCAGCACACTGTTCCTTGACGAAATTGGCGAACTGCCTCTGAGCGCACAAGCCAGGCTCCTTCGCGTATTACAGGAAGGAGAACTAAGAAGTGTCGGCTCTATAGAAACCCGAAAGGTTTCGGTGCGACTCATCGCATCAACTCACAGGAACCTGCAAGCCCTGGTAAACAGTGGCGATTTTCGGGGCGACCTTTATTACCGACTAAACGTAATGAAGTTTTCTTTACCGCCTCTTCGCGAACGAGGGGATGACATTACAATTCTCGCTGAACATTTTCTCGCCACCAATGCAGAGAGCCACGGCAGAACCCGATTGAAATTCAGCAATGCAGCATCAAAATGCATCCACTCCTACAGCTGGCCAGGCAACATACGCGAGCTGGAGAATGCCGTTCAACGGGCCGTCATTCTTAGTGATGGAAAAACAATCGGTCCAGAACTACTTGCTATCGAGCCCGTACAAAAACTGAAGTTCCCCTCCTATGACATCGATAACCAAAATGTTTCACTTGAGGACTACTTCGTGAGCTTCGTTCTTGAGAACCAGGATCAAATGACTGAAACTGAGCTTTCACAGAAACTGGGTATCTCTCGTAAGGCTCTCTGGCAGAAGCGACAGAAGCTTGGCATTCCCCGCGAGAAAAGCCGCACACGATAGTGTTACCTTTTTACCCAACAACGTGGCATTGAGTAACAACGTGGTCAGGAACATTAGAGCAAAATTTTGTATCTCTTTGATTTATATGGAATTGTTTATTTCGACATGAATCTGGGATAGTAGTACTCGCCAGTCAAAATAAAACAAATAATAAGATTCTGGCAATAACCTTCACCTTCGGGTGGCAGGTTAAAAAATAAAAATAAGAAGAAACATAATAATAAGAATATTCTGGCTCGCTAAATGGGAAAAGTTCGCTTTTCCCTTTTTCTTTTCTACCCCCGAAAAACGTTACCGTAAGAGTCAGTTCGCTCTGTTAAACTATCTTCCTTTCAATATACGTTGTCCTTTTAACCTTGCCGTTTACCTCTCGCCTTCCAATATCGTTCCCATCAATGCGTTGGGGCTTCCGGGACAACTGTTGCCAAATGACTAATTTCCGGCGCCAAAGATGAACGCTTTAAGTTCTATTGAAGAAAGTGCCATCAGCATTAATGCCAGCAAAGTCGTCAGTCGATTACAGGACAACGGCTTCCAGGCATACCTTGTAGGTGGCTGCATTCGTGATCTGTTGTTGAGCAAATCTCCTAAGGATTTTGACATAGCAACAGATGCTCACCCGGAAGATGTTCGTGAGTTGTTTCGCAACTCTCGCATCATTGGAAAACGATTCCGAATTGTCCATGTCCGGTTTGGCCGGGAAATAATTGAGGTGACGACCTTCCGCGGACCTCATGCGGATGAGTACGACGAGAACCACTCCGATTCTGGCCGGACTCTGAGCGACAATGTCTATGGCTCCTTCGAAGAGGATGTGTTCCGACGCGACTTCACGATGAATGCCATCTATTACAATCAGCGGGAAAAAGAACTCGTAGATCTCGCAGACGGTATAAAAGACATTGAAAACAAGATTATCAGGACCATCGGAGACCCTGAGGACCGACTGAGGGAAGACCCGGTCAGAATGCTTCGCGCCATCAGGTTTCAGGGCAAGTTGGGATTTAGCCTGGAGACTGAACTAGAGCGTTCAATAAAGTCGCTGGGGCATCTCATACAGGACGTTCCCGCAGCCAGATTATTCGAGGAAGCACTCAAGCTTTTTCTGTCAGGCTATGGCACCGCTGCCTTCGAATCAATGATGAATAACAATATGTACGGGTGGCTATTCCCGGAATCCAGACGGTCGATGGAGAACAATGCAACCGAAGAACTCGTACGTCTGGCCCTAACCAGCACAGACCAGAGAATCGCGAAAGAAATGCCGGTAACGCCCGCATTTGTACTGGCAGCTATGCTCTGGTATCCATTTGTCGAAGAAAAAGAACGACTCGAGCAGGAAGACGGAATCACACACCTTACCGCAGCTAATGAAGCCGCCAACAATGTGATATCGAAACAACAGCTTTTCACGTCTATACCAAAACGATTCTCCGGAATGATGAGGGATATCTGGTTCCTTCAGTCACGCCTACCTGCCCGATTTGGTAAAAAGCCCGATCGCACTTTGGAACATAAGCGCTTCAGGGCAGCCTATGATTTTCTTCTACTCCGGGAACAGGCAGGGGAGAAAACAGAACAACTCGGGGAGTGGTGGACGGAATATCAGGAAGCCACCGAAGAGCGCAAGCAGGCAATGAAACAGTCAACCGGTAAAGGGCAAAAACGAAAGCGAAAACGAAAACCTCGCCCGAAGACCGACAGCAACGATAAGGTCTCTCTACACTAACGTCCGCATCCGGAATACCCGTTACAACTCTCGCTTGATCCTGGTTTTAAGCCGGGCCACATTGTGGCAACCTGTCTACACAATCACGTCTACCCCATCACGCCTGGTTTGAAGGAGCCACAATGTCGGAACACAAGATTTATCCGGTGTCTAAAGAAGCACGGAACCATACACATGTTCGGAATGAGCAATACCTTGCTATGTATGATGCCTCGATTAATCGACCAGACGAATTTTGGTCCCAGAAAGCGGATGAATTCATCTCCTGGTCCAAGCCCTGGGACACGGTGACAGAATCTAATTTTCAACAGGGAGACGTAAAGTGGTTCCTGGGTGCCGAACTGAACGCAAGCTACAACTGCATCGATCGACACCTTGAGTTAAAGGCTGATCACACCGCTATCATCTGGGAAGGCGATGATCCGGGAGAGGATCTTCGAGTTACCTATGGAGAGCTTCACGAACATGTGTGCCGACTTTCCAACGTGCTATTGGATCGCGGCGTTACCAAGGGCGATCGAGTCTGCATTTATATGCCTATGATCCCGGAAGCCGCCTACGCCATGCTGGCCTGCGCGCGCATAGGTGCAGTGCACTCGGTTGTTTTTGGTGGTTTTTCTCCCCAGGCGCTAAAGGACCGGATTCTGGATTCAGATTGCCGGACGGTGATCACAGCTGATGAAGGTGTGCGTGGTGGAAAACCTGTTCCTCTCAAAGATAACACCGACAAAGCCATTGAAGACTGCCCCAACGTCTCAACCGTTCTGGTCGTAAAACGAACAGGTGGAAAGATCAACTGGTTCGACGATCGGGATGTCTGGTATGAGCAAGCAACACGCCAGGTTGCACCGGAATGCGAACCTGTTCCCATGGCCAGCGAAGACCCTTTGTTCATTCTCTACACTTCCGGCTCTACGGGAAAACCAAAAGGCGTCGTTCATACAACCGGTGGATACCTGTTACAAGCCGCAATGACTCATAAGTATGTCTTTGATTATCACGAAGGTGATGTTTACTGGTGTACCGCCGACGTTGGCTGGGTGACAGGGCACACTTATATTGTATACGGTCCACTTGCCAACGGCGCAATCACTCTGATGTTCGAAGGGGTTCCTACGTACCCGGATTCTTCGAGGTGCTGGCAGGTTGTCGACAAGCACAAGGTCAATATTTTCTACACCGCACCCACTGCCCTGCGCGCACTTATGAGCCAGGGGGACGACTTCGTCAAATCAACCTCGCGTGAGAGCCTTCGATTATTGGGCAGTGTTGGCGAGCCAATCAATCCGGAAGCCTGGGAATGGTATTACCATATCGTCGGTGAACAGCGATGTCCGATCGTCGACACATGGTGGCAAACCGAAACCGGCGGGATCATGATCACCCCCCTTCCCGGGGCCACAGACCTGAAGCCCGGCTCAGCCACCAGACCCTTTTTTGGTGTCAAACCGGTCCTTCTGGACGAAAACGGCAAAGAACTGGAAGGCCCTGCGTCGGGTAACCTTGCGATTATTGGTTCATGGCCAGGTCAGATCAGGACAGTTTTTGGCGATCACCAGCGGTGCATCGACACCTACTACTCGACTTATCCAGATTATTACTTCACCGGTGACGGTGCACGTCGAGATGAAGATGGCTACTTCTGGATCACCGGCAGAGTTGACGATGTATTGAATATTTCCGGACATCGTCTGGGTACGGCAGAGATCGAAAGTGCATTGGTTGAACACAGCCTGGTCGCGGAGGCAGCGGTCGTGGGTTATCCACATGACATTAAGGGGCAGGGTATTTACGCCTTCGTGACCTTAATGCAGGGGACACAGGGTACGGAAGAACTTCTTACGGAACTTAACAATCTCGTACGATCAGAGATCGGCGCCATCGCGAAACCAGATATCCTGCAATGGGCACCTGGATTACCTAAGACCCGGTCTGGCAAGATCATGCGGCGCATTCTCCGCAAGATCGCCGAGAATGAACTGGATAACCTCGGAGATACCAGCACTCTGGCTGACCCTTCCGTGGTCGATGACCTCATCAAGAACAGCCCAGTGACCCAGGGAAGGTCTGATTAATTGGATTTTTTTGTCAGGGCAAGGCGGAGTGCGCGGAGGAAAATTAGTTTCCAGAGCGCGCTGCAACGCCGTCCTGGCGAAAATAGACATTAATCAGAGATACCAGAATGCCACGTCTCTTCCGAAAGATGGCGGACACAAACAAAAACGCCGTCAGAAGACGGCGTTTTGTAACACTACAGGGTTAGTGACTAACCTGCATTTTCATCAGCAACGTTGCCGTTTGGCCCGTCTGCTTCGTCGTCTACGGTTTCTTCCTCCGCATCCTCTTCGATCAGTTCTTTCATCGAAAGCTTGATTCGACCACGATCAACATCGAGAACCAGCACCTTCACTTCCTGGCCTTCGGTCAGGTAGTCGGTTACTTTCTCAACACGCTCTTTGGCAATCTGGGAAATGTGAACCAGACCATCCTTGCCAGGAAGAATGTTAACAAAAGCACCAAAGTCCGCGATCTTAACGACTTTACCGTTGTAGATCTGCCCAACTTCGGCTTCCTTGGTAATCGCCTCAATCATGGCAACTGCAGCATCACGAGAGTCGGCATCTTCGCCAAAAATAGTGATTGATCCATCATCTTCGATATCGACGGAAGCACCGGTTTCTTCTGTAATTCCGCGAATAGTGGAACCACCTTTACCGATAACGTCCCGAACCTTGTCTGCTTCAACCTTGATAGTCACCATGGCAGGAGCATTCTCAGAAACACCTTCACGCGACTGGCCAATGACCTTGTTCATCTCAACGAGGATATGAAGCCTTGCATCCTTAGCCTGCTCAAGTGCAGTTTCCATTATCTGTTCGGTAATGCCCTGAATCTTGATGTCCATTTGAAGCGCAGTAATACCAGTTTCAGTACCCGC
>JABBBA010000268.1:5648-11382 GCA_018607685.1 K189A clade bacterium
CCGCCACTTTAAAGTCCATATCACCAAGGTGATCTTCGTCACCCAGGATGTCAGTCAATACAGCAAAACCGTCTTCTTCAAGAACAAGACCCATGGCAATACCGGCAACAGGTGCTTTAAGTGGTACACCTGCATCCATCAGTGCGAGGCTCGCACCACAGACTGAAGCCATAGAAGAAGAACCGTTTGATTCTGTAATCTCAGATACAACTCGCGTTGTATAGGGCCAGTCTTCGCTCTTTGGTAGCATCGCTGCAATACCGCGGCGCGCTAACCGGCCGTGGCCAATTTCTCGTCGCTTGGGTCCGCCAGAAAAGCCTGTCTCACCAACACTGTAATGTGGGAAGTTGTAGTGGAGAAGGAAGTTATCTCTGTAAGAACCCTGGAGAGCATCAATAATCGCTGCATCTCTCATAGAGCCCAGCGTGGTTGAAACCAGCGCCTGAGTCTCACCCCGTGTAAACAGCGCAGAACCGTGTGCTTTTGCCAGCACACCAACTTCAACATCAATCTGTCGAACCGTTGTTGTATCACGGCCATCAATTCGAGGATTACCCGCAACGATAGAGCGACGAACGATAGACTTCGCGATGCTGTCAAAGACGGCTTTAATCTCATCTTTAACCGTTTCTTCAGTCTCATTTGCCGCAACTGCAGCAGATTTGAGCTCAGAAAGTTTGTCCTGACGAGCCATCTTTTCAGTGATCTGATAAGCAGCCGTGATCTCTTCACTGTACTGAGCAGTAATCGCGTCAATCAATGCAGTGTTCGGTGTAGCTGGAATCCAAACCCAGGCTTCTTTGCCTGCTTCTGCTTGAAGTTCTTTACAGGCGGCGACAACTGATTGCATTTCCTGGTGAGCGAAAAGTACCGCACCCAGCATCTGGTCTTCAGTTAATTCGTTCGCTTCTGATTCAACCATCAATACCGCAGATTCAGTACCTGCGACAACCATGTCCAGCTCTGAAGTCTTAAGTGCTTCGTAGCCTGGATTCAGCAGGTAACCTTCAGGTGTAAAACCAACTCGTGCAGCACCGATTGGCCCTGCGAATGGTAAACCCGAAATAGCCAGTGCCGCTGAGACACCGATCATAGCAACGATATCTGGATCTACGTCCTTCGCCGCTGAAACTACCTGACAGGTCACCTGAACTTCGTTCATGAAACCCTTAGGAAAGAGTGGACGAATAGGACGGTCGATCAATCGACATGTCAGTGTTTCCTTCTCGGAAGGTCGCCCTTCTCGCTTAAAGAAACCGCCGGGGATCTTACCCGCGGCATAGGTTTTTTCTTCGTAGTTCACTGTTAAAGGGAAGAAGTCCTGACCTGGTTTCATATCAGGACGTGCAACTACTGCAACTAGAACTGTTGTTTCCGCCATGGTTACCATGACAGATGCTGTTGCTTGTCTTGCTACCTTTCCAGTTTCCAGGAGTACTTCCTGGTCACCAAACATAAATTTCTTACTTATATAACTCACATTATTCTCCATAGTCGGTGCCAATCACCGACACTAACACTACCGACGCAAACCTAACCTCTTAATAGTAGATGTATAACGATCGGGGTTTTTGTTGCGTAGATAGTTCAATAATTTTCTTCGTTGACTAACCATACGTAGAAGACCTACCCGTGAATGATGATCATGGGCATGCTCCTTGAAATGCGATTGAAGTTGTTCAATATTCGCAGTTAACAGGGCTACCTGTACTTCAGGTGATCCTGTGTCGTTCTCTGATGTGCCGAAGTCTTTAACGATTTCAGCTTTTCTTTCGACTGATAAAGCCATTAAGTTTTCTCCAATTCAATATGCCCTGACCCTAACCCCATCACGGAATATTCGGCCGTTAAACAATCAGGTCCATCCACGCATATTTATAGATGTCCTGCTTTTGCAGTTAAGAAAAATGCATCCTGCATTTTTCCTGGGTCGCGGGCTTTGGCCCGCTCGCGACAGACCTAATTGCTTGCAATTTGGTCTGCGGGTCCGTCCATCCATGGCCGGACTCTCTCCATCGAGGTATCTGTTTACTCAATCTCTCGATAAAAAAATTCTTCTACCAATTCAATTAGTAACGACTAATCGCCTTGGGGCTATTCGTCCATCATCCATAATCTCACCGACACCAATGAACTCTTCATTGGGATCATCAGACTCTGAAAAAATACTCACCCAACCTGTGGTTGGTGCATTTGCAATCTGAACCGGTTGCCCCTGCCGAATAAAGGATGCAGTAACATCTGTCAGTTCTACCTGCGGCCAGTCTTGAACAGCTGAACTCACCGGCTGCAATTTCGCATCCAACTGAGCTTTATCTTCAGCCAGGGCCTCGAGCTGTTCCATCGTGACAGTCTCTTCAACCGTATACGGACCCGCTGCTAACCGGCGCAATTCCACCACGTGGGCACCGCACCCCAACTCAAGACCAATATCTTCTGCCAGCGTTCTGACATATGTGCCTTTCGTACAATGCACATCTACTGTTATCTCGTCCTGATGTCGTTCCAGGACACAAAGTTCGTGAATAGTCACCTGACGCGACTTGCGCTCGACAACGATTCCCTGACGAGCAAGCTTGTAAAGTGGTTGCCCATCTACCTTAAGCGCTGAGAACATCGAAGGAATCTGGCTTATCTCTCCTCGATAGTTCTCAAGGACACTTTCAAGTTTGGAGTCACTGATCTCAGGGACAGCCCTTGTTTCAAGGACCTTACCGTCAGAATCTCCGGAATCCGTGATGATTCCCAGTTTGAACGTCGCCCGGTAGCGTTTATCAGCATCGAGCAAAAATTGGGAGAACTTGGTGGCTTCACCAAAACAAAGAGGCAGAACGCCAGTCGCCAGTGGGTCCAAAGACCCTGTGTGCCCAGCCTTAGAGGCATCAAAGAGACGTTTCACCGCCTGCAGCGCGGCATTAGACGTTATCCCTGCGGGTTTGTCCAGCAGCAATATCCCACTGATATTCCTGCCTTTTCTGCCTCGTCTACCCATCAGTCTTGATCCTGGTCCTGGTCCTGGTCCTGGTTCAGGTCACGCTGGCTCTCATCACGTGCAAGCGCTTTATCTATGGCCTGGTTCATACGGGCACCGCTTTCGATGGTGTTGTCGTAGTGAAAACGAAGTTTGGGCGTCGTACGGGTACTCAGTACCTTCGCAAGCTGTGAGCGCAGGAACCCACTGGCATCGTTGAGAACTTCCTCAACTATCTCGGTGTTTTCCGAGGGAAGTACCGTGAAATATACGTCTGAATACGCGAGATCACGGCTGACTTTAGCTTCATTTATGGTGACCATTCCAATCCGTGGATCTTTGATCTCACGCTGGACGAGTACTGCTAACTCCCGCTGAATGAGGTCACCAATCTTACGACCTCGGCTGGATTCTTTTGGCATGGCAATCGGCCCTTAAAGTTCCCGGGCAACTTCCCGCGTATCGAACACTTCGATCTGGTCACCTTTCTTCACGTCGTCGTAATTCTTGACGCCAATACCACACTCGGTACCACTCGAAACATCCTTCACTTCGTCTTTAAAGCGCCGTAGCGATTCAAGCTCGCCTTCGTAAATCACTACGTTGTCTCGTAGGACACGAATACTCTTGGACCTGGCAACCGTTCCTTCGATGACCATGCAACCGGCAATCTGACCCAGTTTCTTGGACTCGAAGACATCTCGAACCTCAGCGATTCCAACGATGTCTTCCCTTATTTCTGGTGAGAGCATACCGGACAGCGCAGCTCTGACATCGTCCACAAGGTCATAAATCACCTTGTAGTAACGAAGGTCCAACCCTTCTGATTCGATCACTCTTTTTGCTGCGTTATCGGCACGAACATTGAAACCAAACACAACCGCACCTGCCGTTGCAGCGTAAGTCGCGTCTGATTCTGTAATTCCACCAACACCGGACATCACGACGTTAACCTGTA
Organism: K189A clade bacterium; assembly: GCA_018607685.1. Lineage (GTDB taxonomy): Bacteria > Pseudomonadota > Gammaproteobacteria > Pseudomonadales > Azotimanducaceae > UBA9659. The sequence continues at coordinate 9,578 of JABBBA010000268.1, forward strand.
CTTCTTCGTTACCGATTTCGTTCAAGGCAGTGACAATAGCCTCGAGCGAACCTCTGACATCCGCCTTCACCATAACGTTGAGTCGTTTAACTTCATCAGCCCCAAAGTTTTCCAACAGGCTATCGAGAGACATTCCGGTACCGGTATTCAGACGCGCATTAGTGGCACGCTGCGCCCTGAATTCTGCGACTTCGCGAGCACGCTTCTCGTCTTTGGCGACAATAAACGAATCACCCGCATTAGGTGTGCCATTAAGACCAAGCGCTTCTACTGGCGTTGCCGGGCCCGCAGACTTAACCTGCTTTCCAGCTTCATCGTTCAGAGCTCTAGCACGGCCAAAATATTCTCCGGCTACGATCAGGTCACCCTGTTTCAAGGTACCGTTTTGTACCAGTAACGTTGCAACCGGACCTTTTCCTTTGTTCAGTTCTGATTCAATAACAACACCCTGAGCCGGCCCATCGGTGACTGCCTTTAGTTCCAACAGTTCTGCCTGGAGCAGCACGGCTTCAAGGAGCTCTTCAATTCCTGCGCCTGTAATTGCACTACAAGGAATAAACTGCGTGTCTCCACCCCAGTCCTCCGGTATCACGTCACGCGCAGACAGTTCATTCTTGACGCGATCCATATCTGCGCCTTCTTTGTCCATCTTGTTCACCGCAACAACCATGGGCGCACCAGCGCTCTTAGCGTGCTTAACCGCTTCCTCTGTTTGCGGCATCACACCGTCATCGGCAGCAACAACCAGAATGACGATATCTGTGGAATTAGCTCCTCGGGCACGCATCGCCGTGAAAGCGGCGTGACCTGGGGTATCGATAAAACAAATTTCGCCGTGGTCAGTAGGTACCCGATATGCCCCAATATGCTGGGTAATGCCGCCGGCCTCACCACTCGCAACACGTGAACTTCGGATGTAATCCAGGAGTGATGTTTTACCGTGATCAACATGTCCCATGACAGTAACAACCGGAGCCCGGGGCTGCTCTTCAGCCTCATAAACCAGTTCATCTTCCAGCGTCTTCTCTACAGCATCGGCATCAAGCAGATTCACTGTATGCCCAAACTCTTCGGCAACGAGTGTCGCTGTTTCCTGGTCGATTGACTCATTGATTGTCTTCATAATGCCTAGGCCAAACAACGTCTTGATCACATCGGATGCTTTAACGGACATTTTTTGGGAAAGTTGTTGGATCGTTACACTTTCAGCCAATTCAACCTCACGTTTAATTTCTTCTGTTGGTGCGTTGAACTTATGTCGCTTGGAAGGTTTTCCACCGGATGATCGTCGGGTGCGAGGTGTCTTTAAGCCAAGCGGCGTTACTTCCTCTACCTTTTCTCCAGCTTTTTCTGTTGCAACTACAGCATCGACTTCCAGATCCTTCACTACCGCCAGATCAACTTCGAGCAAATCATCACCCGCCAGCTCTTCTACCCGACGCTTGCGGCTACCTTGCTTGGATTTCTTGGCTTGTATATCGTCATCATCAAGATCGTGACGATCTCTCTTATCTTTTCGATTGGAAATTTTGGCTTCTTCAAGCGCTTCTTCGGCGGTCGGCTCTTTCTTTTTGTCAGTCGAAGCCGCAGCCTCTTCTTCAAGACGTTTCTTCTCTTCTTCTTCCGCTTTAGCCTTCTGCTCGCGTTCTTCCTGTTCAGCTAACCGTTCAACAACGGCTTCCTGTCTTTTACGTTCTGCTTCAGCATCAGCGTCGACAACTTTTTCAACGACTTCTGGCACTTCTGCCAACTTGGCTTCTTCCGCTTCGGACGCTTCCTCGCCTTCGGCTGCTCCACGTCGAACG
>JABBBA010000268.1:11392-12004 GCA_018607685.1 K189A clade bacterium
ACCGGTACGTCCGCGACCTGCAGATCCCCCTGTTTTGAGGGTAGAGAGCGTCCTGCGCTTCAGGGTGATTTTCTTGGGCGCACCCTCGTCTTCACCGTGGCTCTTCTTCAGGAATGCGAGCAGAGTCTCTTTGTCGTCTTCCAATATGACATCATCAGACTTACGCTGGAGCAGGCCCGCTTCCTCAATTTGAAGCAACAGACGTTCCACCGGCGTACCGATTGTCTCCGCAAGTTGTCCTACTGATTCTTCTGCCATACTAATACCTCTAATTACGCCTCAGTTTCGGCTTCTGACGTTGTGTCTTCAGACTCTTCGTCTTCAAACCAGGGCGCTCGCGCGGTCATTATCAACTCACCGGCACGTTCCTCAGTCATTTCTTCTATATCAATCAAGTCGTCAATCGCCTGCTCTGCCAGATCTTCCATCGTGACAATGCCCATTCCGGCAAGCATATAGGCGAGACGTCGGTCCATACCTTCCATACTAAGCAGGTCTTCGGCAGGCTCTGTGCTACCGAGTTCTTCTTCCGTCGCAAGTTCCTGCGTGGTTATCGCATTCTTTGCTCGTGATCGAAGTTCCTCAACGATATCTTCGTCGAACCCATCAATA
>JABBBA010000137.1 GCA_018607685.1 K189A clade bacterium
CCAGTGAAGGTTTTTTTGAGTACGCCGTTATCAAATATTTTTAGAACACCTGTTGTAGCTGACCAGCTCACTGTCACTCGATGATTGCTGCCATCGGCGATATTTATGTTGGATGCGTAATCTTTTCCCGCGATTGCAATCGTAAAATTGCTGGGTCGCCAGGCGCTGATGGCATTATTGTTTGTCTGGGTACCGTAGTTGAAGATGACAGGTCCAGTCGACGCGTCGGCAGACCCGCCTTGCTTGCCTACAACACTGAACTCGAGTGTGACTGCCTGCATATCGCCACCCGTTTTTAGTCCGTTGATCACGGCTCGGCCACTGGTGCCGGTGTCCAGAACCTTTTGGGCAGCCGAAATGACCAGGCTGACGCTCGGTGAATCGAGGACTGAGGTGACGTCAATCAGTGCGGTACCATTTGCCGTGGCGTTGCCATCGCTGACCTGGAATCTCAGCTGTACATCGTCACCATGAAAATCCTTCGCCGGTTGGTACTCAAAGCCGGTACCGGGATTTCCGGAAATCTTGCCTGAAGATCCACTGATTCCAGTGATAGTTAAGGCATCGCCGTCCGGATCCCAGCTTGCCCCCGTAAGTGCTCCGGTGTTGATGGTTATCGGTGTGTCCTCTTTTGTCTGACCCAGATCAACATCCATGCCCGCGACAGGTGCGCGGTTGGCGCCACCGGAGGCGGGTGCACCGAGTGCACTGAGTGCAGCGGCTGAGGTGTCGCAGAAAGGGACCCCGGGGTCTGACAGTCTTATTGCATAGGCCACCGCAGAATCCGTGATAGCGCCATCAATGAGACTGCCGCCTCGACCACTTTTGATTTCTTCGTAGAATCGCTTGGCAACATCAATGCCCATCTTTCCCTGAGTATCGAGTCTTGCGCTGACGTTAACGGCTGCCCCGAAGCCTAGTGGACCATTGGGGGCGCTTAAATCATTGGGAACCGCGATGATACTCAAATCGAGGTAGTCGCTCTGCAGGTTCCTGGCAGAGACCAGGGAGGCATCGCAAACCTTGAGAACGCTTGATCCATCTGATGGTGCCCGGACGTCCAGGCGAAGTGCTTCCAGTGCATTAATGGGATCCACAGTCCTGGTGTTCGTCATGTAATTAGTATAGATCGGTAAGGCGATCAGCAGGACTAGCGCAGCAATGCCTACTGCCAGCATTGCTTCTAACAGGGTAAAACCTCGTTGACTGTCGGAACCCATTCTAAATAACTCTGCATAAAGTTCAGCGCATTATAAGGTAAATGCGGTTTAGATGGTGTCAGAATTTCCTGGCGCCAATAAACAGGTAACGTGGTTTCAGCAGACAGATTGAACGCCGTTGTGTCTGAAGGCGACTATGAGTATCGAGAACAGGGGTAAGGGGTATTTTTCGTTGTGAGGTCTGCTGTTGCGGACTGAAGAAGTTGCATTTTGCAACGCAAAAGGCGACGCATTCTGAGACTCGTCTTTTTGAGTGAGCACGTCGCAATACCTGTGACTATTCCCGCATGGTGGACTTTAGATGTTTGAAATATAGGTACATTCTTTTATTAGCTCCCTCCCGGGACCTTTAGGTACCTTCCTGAGCCACGATTATCTTTATGGCATGCATCTTGTTAGCAATAAAGCTAAATGGAAGGAGTCTCTATGCGAGTGTTTGAAAGTATTCATCCCATCAATTGGTGTAGGTTATTGGTTCTGTTAGCCACCATAATATTTGGCTGGCCTGCATGGGCAAGTGGTTTTCGGGCCAGTGATATACGGCTCATGCTCAGTAGTGAAATATCAAGTGCAGAGAAGCAGGAACTGACGGAGCATGAAAAGCCTCTGTCAGCCTTACAGGGGCCATCAATTGAGTTGTCATTGCCAGATACAGCGGGCTCTCTGGCTGACCGAAATGATCGGTCGGAATATGCGACCGAGCGATTACTCGGCCGTCATATCCAGTTATCAGCTGACGATTCCTGAGTGCTGGTTCCTGGTACCAAGCGCTAGATCAATGAATATATTCCTAACGGCTTGTATTAGGTAAGCTCCGTCTGTTTGTCGTCACTAATCTGTATGCATACTCAAAGGATGTCGGCTAGAAGTGTGACCTGGTTCACACTTCTGACAATTGCGTAACCGTTTTTTCATAAGTGGCAAGAAGCTTGCTTTTGGTTACGCACACATTGTTGAAGAGCGACAAAGAAATGACGATCAATCGCAAGGTTTTGATTGTAGAAAATAGCCAATCACTTTCGGCGATTTATTCGTCTTATCTAATCATCGATAACTATAGTGTTCAGATGGCGCATTCTTTAACCGAGGCGCGGTTGAAATGGAAAAACTTCCAGCCAGATTTCGTTTTTCTGGACATTGAGTTGGGCGATGGCAACGGCCTGGATCTCTTGAGTGAGATATCAGATCACGAAAATCGAGCGGCTGTTTTTGTGATAACGGGCTATGGTTCGGATGAGCATGCTGCGGAAGCAATACGCCTTGGTGCAAAGGGATACATTACGAAACCGATAGATCCCCTTAGCCTAGGGACTGTCCTGCTTTGAGTGTCTGGCTGGAATGGCTGCCAAATTTGTTTATTCTCCTGGAGAGAAACCCGGAATGCCTGTTAAATCAGGAAAGCCGGCGAGACTCGTTAGCGAATCACTGTCACCAGCGTCACCCTGTGTCCGCTGGTGCCAGAATCTATCTGAAATCACCCTGACGCTTCGTTAACTCTCCCGCGAGAAACTGCCGTCACGGATAGTCCGCCAGCTTGCAAGATAGCGCAAAGAGGCGAAAGTGGTTCTTGAATAAGACGATGTCGCTTATAGATGGTATTCATCTCGACAGGCGGACAGAGGGTCGGTTAACTTATCGGTAGCAAGAGGCGGGTAACCGTTCAAGGCGATAAATTCTGCCAGAGCATAAGAGCAACGATCTGAAGGTGTTTATGAGTACAGAGCATAAAAGTATCGGTGATATACCCTTGACGGCGTTGGTCGAATATCAGGTTCGCACAGAAACGACCTCCGTCAAGGAGTGGTTGGACGTCTGGCAGGAAAGAGGGCAGGACGCACTGGTGGGTGAGCCAGAAACCAGTGCCTATGAAGCCGCGCGCTCGCTGCAGGATGAAAGCCATGTGCTTGTATTTGAACGTTATGCCCATGGTCAGTCCAGTCTTGATGCGCACGTTGCACGTCCAGCCCACACGGACCTGATGGAAACGATGGGTGAACGCAGTATGACCAGGCGTCGTGTGATGAGTAACCTGTATGCCGACATCCAGGGTTATGGCTGGTGGGACAGGGCGGAATCAGACAAACCCATGAGCGAGGCAGATGTCACGATCACGCTCATTGGTACGCGCTTTAAGGATGACGCCATGAGACAACGCTATATTGATGTAACAGGCGAGCATGCTGATTATTGCAGGGAAGCTGAACCTGGAACACTGATCTACAGTGGCGGGCTCGCGCTTCGAGACTCGGACCGTGGCCTGGACATCAAGACTGGCGATATGTTGTTCGTCGCTGCTTTTACGGATGAGCAGGCCGCGATCGTGCATAGAGATGACCCGCGGCACGTGAAACTGCAGCCTGTGCTCAATGAAATTGAGCGAGAGCGAACTTTCCTGCTTTCCTACAAATCTACAGGCAAGGGATACTTGTGGCGATGAGGTCAGCCCTCATCCTCAACGCGCCAGGTTAGATAACCGTAGCGCGTGTGCAAGTCTTACGCTGCCACGTATGATTGATAAAAAACCAATCGTTAAGGAGTAATCACTATGGGACCTCTTCATGGAGTAAAAGTCGTAGAACTGCAGGGCATTGGGCCGGGGCCATTTTGCGGGATGATGTTGGCTGATATGGGTGCGGAAATTATACGCATCGATCGTGCGACTGCGGTCGGCCGACCGGCGAACCCCGTGGACGTTCTCGCGCGAGGGAGGACCAGTATCGCCGTAGACCTGAAAAGCTCTGAGGGCGTCGAAACGACCCTGCGATTGATTGATGACGCGGATATCCTGATTGAAGGGTTCAGGCCTGGGGTAACAGAGCGACTTGGATTAGGGCCGAAAATCTGCCATGCGCGCAATGAACGCCTTATTTACGGACGGATGACCGGCTGGGGACAAACCGGGAGCATGGCTCAGGTGGCGGGACATGATATTAACTACATTGCTTTGTCGGGTGCCCTGCACGCGATTGGTCCGGTCGGCGAGAAGCCTGTGCCCCCTCTAAATCTTGTTGGGGACTTTGGCGGCGGCGGGATGCTGCTGGCCTTTGGTATTCTTGCAGCGTTGCATGAAACAAAACAAAGTGGCAAGGGTCAGGTGATTGATGCTGCCATGACAGAGGGTTCAGCGCTTCTAATGAATTCAGTATTCGCTCTCATGAACCAGGGAAGCTGGACTCAGCAGCGGGGCTCAAACCTCCTCGATGGTGGTGCTCACTTCTATGACACCTATGAAACCAGTGATGGGAAATGGATATCGATTGGGTCCATGGAACCTCAGTTTTACGCATTGCTTCTGGAAAAGACGGGTCTTGGTCAAATGGAAGAATTGCCGGCGCAGATGTCCAGGGAAGACTGGCCTGAATTGAAAGTTCAGTTGACCCGAATCTTTAAAACAAAGACCCGGCAGGAATGGGATGACATCATGTTGGGTACCGATATTTGCTACGCCCCTGTATTGAATTTAGACGAGGCGAGAGTGCATCCGCACAATGCGGCCAGAAAATCATTCGTAGAGCAGGATGGCATTCATCAGGCCGCGCCGGCGCCCAGGTTCAGTCGAACAGAAGTTGAACTGCCGGGATCGACGGTTGCGCCTGGCGCCCAAACATTGGCTATTCTCAAAGCAGCTAACTTCACTGAAGACGAAATCGAGGGTCTTACAGCGTCAGGGGCTGTCGTGCAGGCATAGTTAGGCCAAGGCATTCCTAGGTCTCTTTCAGCAATTCCTTAAGGGTCTCTTCCCTGATTCTGGTGGCATGGGTCTCGATTTCTTCGCGTTCTGTGTCACCGATCCCCAGCTTTCCAAGGATTTCTTCGTTGCCCTCGCCGAGCAGAGGAGGGTTTCCTTTCTCGCTCCCGGGCGTTTCGCTCAGTGCGACCACATTGCCGACAGTCAGTGTTTTGTCGATCCCTGGAACCTCAACGGTTGTCAGGTAACCGTTCGCCAGATTCTGTTCATCTTCAAGCACTTCCTGCCAGTTGCGTACCCGCTCCCAGATAATTTCAGGTTGCGTGTAAAGAAAGTCTACCCACTCTGACATCGTCTTGCTGGCGAAGGCGGCTTTCAGAACTTGCCTTAGCTCGACCGAATCCTGCTCAGTGATGCCCTCACCCAATCGCCGACCGGGCGTTTGAAACCTTGGGTCCAGTGAAAGTTCAAGAACGTCGGCAAATATACACAGTGAGTCCCACCCTTCCTGATCCATTACCTGGGCCAGCATGATCGCGCCGCCATCACGGGTTCTATAGGTACCGTAGAACCCCCGAATGTTTGGATGATGATTCCCGTCCCGACTGAGGTTTGCGCCGGTCATGGCGACGTGGGTCAGCTCCCATTGTTGTAGCCAAAGCGCAGCGCCAAGCGCGCTGGTTTGAACACGCTGACCGATGCCATATCTCTCCCGCGAAAGAAGTGCTGTCATCACCCCAAGTGCCAACTGCATTGCACCGGACGTATCCATGATGATGGCCCCCGCAACCGAGGGCTCCCTGTCCGGGTAGCCCGTATGGTGCACCAGGCCGCCGCGTGCTGCGGCGACGCCATCCAGCATTGCTTTGTCAGCATCTTGCCCCTCAGGACCGAATCCATTGACAGAGGCATAAATCAGGTTGGGAAATTGTTGATGTAGCTGGTCATAGCCAAGATCCATTTTCTGCAGCGCGGCCTCACGATAGTTGGTGAGAAAGACATCCGCCGTCGCGAGCAAAGACTGCATAACGTTTGCGCCGGCATCCGTCTTAAGGTCTATACAGATCGAGCGCTTGCCTCGATTAACAGCAACGTACTGCGGCGCGATGGTGCCATCCGGTGTCTCATTCTGTCGGCCTCTTGAATAACGGCTTGGATCACCCAGGGGAGGCTCAACCTTGATGACCTGCGCGCCCATGTCTCGCAGGTATAACCCGGCCGCAGGCCCCTGCACAGCGAGGGTCATTTCAATAACGGTTATCCCGTCCAGAGGTTCTGGCATGTGGTTATCCTGAAAGTCAGTTGGTGTAGGATGCAGAATACTGTTCACAGTCTGCAAACGATAGCGCCTGGGAAATCAAATGATTAACGCAAGTCTGCTGAAGGACTTCATGGTTGAGCCGAACTGGGCAGAGACCTCCGGTGAGAATTCCCTCTGTGTGGACTTGAGGGAAGCTCGCTATTCTGACGACGAGCTTAAAGCGGTCAGTCAATGGCTGCAGAGACAACCCGTACCGATTATCGGTCTGGTGAACCAGCGTGCGCAGATGCCAGAGGCGCTAGATTTGGTTGTAACAGCTGAGGCGGAAGTTGAGCTTCTTACGTCGGCAATTGACCAGAACCCACTGGCATCGGCTGTGTTGGTGCATGTTACCCGTGTAACATTGAGTCTCCCTGTTGTTGCAGCGCTTGCGGTTGAATCACTTGGATATGCGACGTTACAGGGAGGTGCGGAGTTCTCCCGCTGGCTCGCAGAACAAGGTCGGATGAAATCGAGAGGTTCAATCATTCCAGAAGCCGTTGTTATGGATCGCCGAGGAACGGACTTGAGTATCCTGCTGAACAGTCCGGAAAATCGAAATGCCCTGTCGGTCTCCATGCGTGAAGGATTGAGTGAAGCCTTCGGAATGGTGGCGATGGATGATTCGATTGAGCGTGTTGTTGTCTCGGGTGCGGGCCCCTGCTTTAGTGCGGGCGGCGATCTGACTGAGTTCGGTACGTCCAGAGATGTGGCCCAGGCACACAGGATCAGACAACTAAAAATGCCGGCGCAGTATCTGGCTGAACATGCTGAGCGCTATTGCTTCAATCTGCACGGCGCCTGTATTGGAGCTGGTATAGAGCTACCGGCGTTTGCTGGTCATATTTCGGCGACCCGCGATGCCTTCTTTAGATTGCCCGAAGTCGCGATGGGACTGATACCAGGTGCCGGTGGTTGCGTTAGCATTCCACGCCGGATTGGCCGGCATCGTACAAACTATCTTGCGGTCACCGGGATGGAACTGTCTGCTGACGAGGCGCTTTCATGTGGACTCATTGATGAGATTCACTAATCACTAGATCTACATTGCAATCGAGAATGCTGAGCAGTGAAATTAACTGCTTCATGGATTTTGATGAATTTGCAGGGTCAAGCAGGCGGTAGAGCTGCGGTACGGAAGTATTGAGTTGTTTTGCGAGCTGTCTCCTGCTGATGTCGGTTTCATCAACTTTTTTTATACATTCAATCGTTAGTTTGTACGTTAAGAGGTTAGCAAGATAAGTCGGGTCCTTGTTGAACTCGAGAACCTGCTCAATGTGAACCGAGCCTTCTTCACCCGTTTCCAATAGGTAGGTAAACGCTTCTCGCGCGAGTTCCGAATCGACGTACGCGCTTCGGACTTGATGGTTCTTTTTGATGGGCGTGGTGGTCCTTCGGTATGGGTAAGAGAGTTCGTTACCCGCACGATTGACCACCAGGAACTCTCTCTTTTTGTTGTTTGCTGTTACTGATTTTATTTTCATAACAAACCTTCAGCTTCCAGTTCCGCAATTAATTTCTGTACCCTGGCGCTGGCTTGCCCCTGCATAGGTAGCCAGTTTTCAAGATCCCACTTCACGATGAGTTTACCTTCCTTGTACACATGTACATGGCGCGGCGTATGGTCACCGCTCCAGGTGAGAAAGACATAGTTACCTCTTCGATTTTTACCCATAGCTATTGTGTTACCTCTAATGGTAACACTTAATATTAGAGATTAGAGCTTAAAATAACGCTCCGGTCACTAGCATGATGCAGGCAATAGACGCTTTCAGTGGTGAGGTTTTGTCCAGTTTTCGTTGGTGCAATCACTCACAATCAGGCAGGGTCGGGGGAGCAGGTTGCCCGTCAGACTTCGCATTTCGGTAAGCAGCTTATCGAGGCAGGTGTGATGAGATCACTCGATCGCGGTTATAAATCAATTCACCATCACGAATTGTCATACGTACATGACTGCTTGATAAGTCACTACGCAGTACTTCCCAGGGTACGTCCAAAAGGCAGCAATCGGCAGGTACGCCGGGTTTGATGGAACGGATCGTGAAAGGTGCTTCCAGTTCACCGAGGAACCCATTCAGAGCAGCTTCCGGTGTGATGCATTCGACTTCATTAAGTTGATTGCCATTGAAGGTGGTGCGTTTCGTTGCGGCAAGCATAGCTGCCCAGGGATCGGGGTGCCCAAAGGGCAGGTCGGTTCCAAAGGCTGTGGGTATACCCGCTTGTATCAAGGAGCCCGTACGATAAAGGAACGGGTGCTCGCCGCGTGGAATATCCTGAAGGTAAGCGTCGCCCCTCTCGTAAACAAAGTTCGGCTGGGTGACTACGCTTAATCCGAGTTCGCACAGTTGTTCAATCAGTGCCGGCGGTATCACGGATGCGTGTTCGATCCGATCTCCGGGTAGGGTGCCCGCACTTCGAAAGGCAGAAAGGGTGAAAACCAACTCGACCTCTGTGACGCAATGCACCGCAATGTGGCGCTGCTGCCGATGGCTTAGCGTGATTGTCGAGACGAATTCATCAAGGTCCGGTAGCGAGGAATCATGCAGGTGAACTTTGGTTTCGCCGATGGATAGACGAGTTGTTTGTTGGCTGTGGGACAATTCCGGTCTACCAGACAGGCGTACTTTTTGTAGAAGCTCATTGCTGTTCTGAAGCTCGGTGAACCACTGCCATGTCTGGGTATTGTTTGATGGCGTCATGTCGTTGATGCCGGTGACACCAAACGCTGCCAGGGTCTGACTTGCCTGCCCGACGGGCGGGGGATCGGATCGTGTCAGGCCACCGAGTAGCTCATCAACATCAAACAGTCGCCCATCAGTGCTGGTGAGGCGGTCTTGCTCATGGCTTGGGAGACGACGAGCGGCACCCTCAATAAGTTCTATGCCACGACTGTTGAGTATCCACAGTCGCCCGGACCGATGCTGAATTCTGATGGGACGATCCGGTGCCCAGGTATCAAGCCATTGGCGATCCAGATGTGGAAACACACTTTCATGGTAGCCAGTACCCCGCAACCAATGAGAACCGGATGGCTTAGCCAGAGCCGATATCAGCTCCGCTTCTGAAGTAACGTTCGGCGGGCCACAATTTACCGAGACGAGTGAGGCGGCATACGCGATCAGGTGAGTGTGGTGATCGTGCAGGCCAGGTATGAGCAGACCACCCCTGGCATCGATGGTCGTTGAGCCGGCATTCTGATCAACGGTGTCTGCTGTTTCTTTGAAACGCCCGCCGACAATGGTGGCATTTGTCAGGCGAGTTTTGCCCTCTGATTCCAGCAGTTCAGCGTTGATGATGTGTATTGTCTGATCAGTCGTCTTCAACTCATGACCGTCCCTGATAATGGCACGCAGCAGTTTACCGGTTTCGACCATCCAAACGATATCCAGCCAAATCATGCAAGGTCAAAAAACGTCAGGTGTCGGGTTGTTGAATGGCTCTGCGCTGCGAAAGTTCGAGTTGGATTTCAGCTATTCGAGTTCTGTCCAGGCGGTAGCCCAGGTAAAAAAGCAGGATTGCGAATCCGATAATCGATGTGATTGGGCCTGCTATCATCCCAAGCCAAAACAGAATATCGGCGGGCACTTCTCCGGGTGCTGCGCCTCTTGGGAAAGCTATAAGGTCCAGGCCGATACCGCCCAGGATTGTTGCGCATGCGCCGCCGGCTTTAATCGAAAACGATCTCGCGGAAAAAATGATTCCTTCCTGCCGTTCCCCGGTTAGTAGTTCCTGTTCATCAGCGATGTCGGCAAACATTGAATTGAGTGTGATCATTACTGCGGGTCCAGCGAGGGCGCTTGTAAAGATGAAAGCAAGCAGCATCGCCAGCAATTCGATGCTGCCATTTTGCGGCAACCAATCGGTAAACAAACGGAGGCAGATCATGACGTTGTTGCATGTAATGATGATGACAGACAGCCCGATCAGCGTTCGTCGTTTGTCGAATTGGCGGGTAAGAATCGGGGCAAGCAACACCGAGAATGGTAATGCGCACAACATGGTTGGTCCAATCCATCGCATATTTTCGGTTTCCATGCCCCAGAAATGGACGTACATATACACCATGAAAGTGGCCTCGATACCAAGCAGGATGATGGCGCAGAATAATCCACCGACCAGCATTCGGTATGAGTGATTTCCGAAGGCAGTTTTGACTTCCCGCAGGAGTCGCCTGGGATGAAGCCGCTCAGCGGCATTGAACCTGGCAACCGGCAAAAACTGAATTTCCCTTGCAGTACCGCCCACACAAAGTCCAATTGATACAGCAATACCAATTGCAGCGGTGACTGACAACGCCAGGTAGCCCTCGTGGTTCAGCAGGCCATGAGTGGTCTCACTGGTTGTCGGGAAAACGAAGGTCAACATGAGGAACCCAAACCCGGCCGTTCCTACCGTGCCGAAGAACTGGCTGAATCCGAATATTCGCGTACGGTCCAGATAGTCCTGTGCCATCTCTGCGCCGAGTGCGAGGTGTGGTATGTGATAGAGGGTGAGAAACAACCTGGCTGAAACAGCAAACACCACCAGCCAGCCGAAGTAGAACAATTCAGACATCCCGGCCGGGGGATTAAACAGAGCGATGATGCAAATACCTAACGGCAGTGCGGCACCCGCCATCATGGGTAGGCGTCTGCCCCAGCGAGTGTTGAGTCGATCAGAAATGGATCCGGCCAGTGGGTCGGTGATCGCATCACAGATGAGAGCGATACCGAGTGCAATCCCCGTTAGTGTGCCGGAGACCTGTAGTATCTGATTAAAAAAGAACAACAGGAATGTTGAGAAGATGGCAAGGGTTATACCTTCGGCGAGTTGTCCGACCCCGAAGCCAAGTTTTGCTGAAAAAGGTAATACACGTGCCATTTTCACCCTCAAACTTTTCTTTCAGTATTGAGCCAGAACAGCGAATGTGCAACACAAAGACTTAGTAATGGTTTGATGAGAAGTTGGTGCCAGCTTGATCTGGCGAGCCTGCCTATGAGATTGTTCAAAAAAATCTGTACACGCAAAGGAAATACAGTGAGCGACTATCTCTTCGAAGGACTTAAAGTCATTGACTGTGCAACGGTCATCGCGGCACCCGCAGCTGCAATGATGCTCGGGGACTATGGTGCAGATGTCATCAAAATCGAACAGCCGGGTGAAGGCGATATGCTGCGGATGTTGGGTGATATTCCAACAACGCCCTACGCTGACAGCGATTGGTTCTGGCAACTCGGCGGTCGTAATAAGCGAGGAATGGCATTGGACCTGAAACAACCGGCGGGGATAGAGATCCTGCGTAAACTGGTCGCTGGTTGTGACGTTTTTATCACCAATCAACCCTACTCAGTTCGAGAATCACTTGGCATTACCTATGAGGATCTGAGACCACTTAACCCTGCCATGATCTACGCATCTCTGACGGCCTACGGAGAAAAAGGCCCGGAGCGAAAACGAAAGGGATTTGATCAGCTGGCCTATTGGGCACGAAGCGGCCTGATGGAGCTTATGAGGGAGCCTGGAACGAGACCGACGCAGGGTCTTCCGGGCATGGGTGATCATCCTACAGCTGTGGCCTTATACGCCGGAATCGTGACAGCCCTATTGAAGCGAGAGCGTAGTGGCGAAGGCAGCCTGGTCGAAACCTCATTGCTTGCGAACGGACTTTGGTCTGCAGCAGGGATCGCGCAGGGAGCGATGGCTGACGGTGATATGCCCTTGTAT
>JABBBA010000153.1:0-8454 GCA_018607685.1 K189A clade bacterium
GACGTATAGTGGAGCCTATGACAGGTCGAAGTTTGTTGCCAATTACCTCTGGAGAGGTTGCAAAGGTTTATCAAGCCGATGAACCGATAGGCTACGAGCTTGGCGGTCACAGCGCATTATTTATGGGTGATTACAAAATAGTACTTAACCGACGTCCTGTGGGCGACGGAGCATGGCGCCTATTTGATATCGTTGTTGACCCAGGTGAAACGCAAGATTTATCTGCCCAAATGCCGCAGCGTCTGCAAGACATGCTTGGGCATTATCAACAATATGTGATCGATAATATGGTGCAGGCCGTAGATCAAAATTATAGCTCACAGCGCCAGGCAGCCATTAACGGTTTGCGCGAACGCTTTGGCCCCAATATCGTTTTATTACTGTTAACAATGCTTACTTTGTTACCGTTTTATGTTGTTTACACCAGTAAAAAGCGATCCAAAGCAGGCCGTTCTGACGTCGGTAGCTGAGATACGCCAAAAGTGAACGATGTGATTGTACATCCTAGATAAAACACGGCCATCAGTAATAAACCCCAATAGTGGGGACGCTATAAGTGTTTTCCAGTCCATCTACGCGGCTATCCGTTCAAACGTAGAAAAACCAAGTCTTGCGTTAGGTGGGAGTGTTTATCCGCAATGAAATTCAATCGCATGGTCAAACTGTGTAATATCGAGGCTAACTATATTGATAGTGACTAAACCTAACCATTTGGATGCCCCAAGCATGTCCGATTTAAATGTTGATCTATTCTTTTCTTTTCGCAGCCCCTGGTCCTACTTTGGCGCCTGCCAAATGTACAAACTGCAGCAGGAATATGCCTTAAACGTAGAGCTACACGTTGTGAATCCTATCTATATTCGCTACAACGATTTCTTTGATAGAGCGCATGAGAAATGGCAACCCTATTTCCTTATCGATTTAAGGCGTTACTCAGAGTACCGAGGCATTCCTATTGGAGCGCCCCGGCCCGACCCCATTAACAACGAACTGCCTGCAGATGACCCCGGCCACCTCGTACGCATGCTCAGCCCCCTTGGAATTGCCGCGCAGGCCGCTGGTAAGGGGATTGAGTTCGCCAAAGAAGTGTCAACGCTGGTCTGGGATGGCCAGGTGGAGGGCTGGAATGAAGGCGATCATCTGGAACAGGCCGCCTCACGCGCAGGCCTGAAATTAAAAGATCTGAAGGACTGGGTTGCCGATGGTGAGAATGATTGGCAGGGCAAACTGGACGCGAACGATGCCGCCCTGGAAGTACATCACTGGGGGGTTCCCACGATGGTGTTTGAAGGAGAACCTTTCTTCGGTCAGGATAAAATCGAGTTGTTGCTCTGGCGGATGGAACAGAAGGGATTGCAAAGACGCAACCCTATACAGCCGCCGCTAGATAACAGGCCTGATTGATTGCCGCTTTCGCGTCTAGCTCAGCTGCCTCATAAGCACCACCTACCAGCTTCACGCTGATACCGCTGTCCTGGAGCTCATCGTATGAGGTGCGTAAAGGTGTTTGCCCACGCCCTTGATATAGCGCCAACTATATTAGAACTTACTGGCGTAAATGCCCCAGGCAAGCTTTGTTACCGTTTTATGTTGTTTACACCAGTAAAAAACGATCCAAACCAGGCCGTTCTGACGTCGATAGCTGAGTTACGCCAGACGTGAACGATGTGATTATATATCCGGATAGAGCACGGCCATCAAACCCCGGCCTGAAGCTGAACCTTGCGAATGATATATTTTGACTGCAAGTGTGTGATTTGAGGATGCAAATATGAACTACATTTTCCCTGGATTTCAAAAGTATCCTGATTGACGTTTTTTGCTACAAAAGCCTGTCGGGCAGTTTTTTTGGCAGAGGAAGGCCAAGGTCTGAATAGACAATGGACTACCGTCTTGCAGGTAGGCCGAGTTATCCACTTAAGCGACTCTGAGATTGGACAGAGATGACCAAGCTGACCGTCGAGCTTGATGACCATTTGGGCTTTTCCCGTCACGAGCAGTCAGACTCAGCTAACAACCGTAATGGCTGGCGCGTTTTCTATTGCTGAGTCGCTATGCATGATGCGGCCTGACGTTGGGTTACCACAGGTTTATTTGTGTGTGGCCCCGGTTGAATTCAGAGAATCCATCGATGGGCTGTCTTTGTTGGTCGAGCAGCAGCTGCACCTGTACCCATTTGAGGCCGTATTGTTTGTGTTCATCAATCGCAGACGCGGTAAGATCAAAATCCTGTATTGGGAGAGGAACGGGTTTTACCTGTGGTACAAGTATTGAAAGAACCGGGCAAGTCCGCACAAAGCCAATCTTATATGTGGGTCCAGCGTGGCGGACCACCGGGCAAACCAATTATCCATTTTATCTATGACCCGAGTCGCAGTGCGACGGTACCCGCTCGGTTGCTGGCGGGTTACCAGGGTGCACTTATGACCGATGGCTACAAGGCTTACCGGGTAGTAGCAAAAAACAATGCGATTGCACATTTATGTTGCGGGGCTCATGCCAGGCGCAAATTCGATGCCGACACCCAGCGGCCTGAGTTCGGTGACAGATTCCAACACCCGGCACGGCACGCCGATCTGGTGCAGGGTCAGCGTTCCTGCCCCCAGGTATCCTCCCGCCGACTTCAGCTGCTTGCGGGCCGGACGCCGAAACTCTCTGCATCAAAACGGGGGCGGTCACCCTTGATAGTAACCCGCAAACCACTACGAGTTTCTGGAAAATAATCCCAGATTGCCATATGCCAGGTGCAACGATCATCCCACATGGCCAGGGCATCAGGGGTCCACTGGAAGCGGCACTGGAAACGCGGCTGAGCCGCATGTTTAAACAAGAATCCCAACAGCACATCACTCTCAGCTGGACTCAGGCCTTCGATTCGGCGAGTAAACCCGGGATTCACAAACAGCGCATTACGCCCCGTTACCGGATGTGTACGTACCACCGGATGAACAGCGCGGGGATTCTCCCGATGCCCTTCACGGCCATACAGCGAATTGTAGTCGAGCATATGTTCCGCGCTAAGAGTGGTGAGAAAATACTGCAGGGTCGGTGAAAGTGTCTCAAACGCCGCATACATATTGGCGAACAGGGTATCGCCGCCCTCTGTGGGAAGTTGATGCAGGTGCACGAGGGTTCCCAACGGCGGTTCGGCATCGGCTGAGACATCTGTGTGCCAGCCGCCACCATTGTTACGCTTCGAATCCTTGTCGGTGTGAATCGCCATCAACGCCGGATTCTCACCTGCAAAATCTGCCGCTGGATGCGTATGCAGTTCACCAAACCGTGCGCCAAACGCCAGGTGTTCAGCAGGCGTCAATCGCTGGTCGCGGAAGAACAATACCAAGTGCTGCATCCACGCATGGTGAATCTCAGCAACGGTCTCATCGTCAAGGTCAGCAAGATCCACGTTGAAAACCGTGGCGCCGATGGTAGGAGTCAGGCTTTCGACCTTGATTCGCTGATAAACCATGATTTCCTCGTGTGTATTGATGACCCTGGTTGGCTGCCCCTAGCCTGGCACTCATGTTAGCACTGACTTCATAGACTTATGATCAAGCGCATATATCCCAGTTACTAACTGCTATCGCGAGTGCGCAATAGCTTACAGGACTGTAAGTGTCTCGTAAACCAGATCTACACTTCGCTGAATCTTTACGTCAGCATTCACGTTCCCATTATTTCTGGAGAACGATATGATCTTGCCCAAGGGATATTTCATCGTCGTACCCGCCCGGGCAGTATACTGCCACTCGGCTTCCGTTGGTAATCGATACGACCGCCCAATTCTTATACTTAGCCTTCTAATATAGGCTTTAGCATAATCCCAATTGACATTGTTCACAGGACGATCGCCGAGTCCTGATCACTAAACAATGGGCGTTGACTACAGTATAATCGCCAAGCTGCGATCGACGAACCAATAGGTTGCAACACCACCGAAAAAATATACGGGTGCAGAATATGCTGGATGGCTTAGCTGTATTCCCCGCCGTGTAACGACATTGGCCAGTATGAGAGCTGCTATCAGCACTAGAATTTGACCTATTTCAAGACCGACATTGAACAGTAAAAGTGCTGTAACCGCACTTGAAGATGGCAGGCCAATTTCGGCTAACGCACTGGCAAAACCCAGTCCATGAAGTAATCCAAATGTGAAGGCGACAAGCCAGAGATGCTGACGAAGTGATCCTTCTTTGTCTGATGTCAATACTTCCAAAGCCAACAATACAATGCTGAGTGCGATCAACGCTTCAATCGGCCCCTGTGAAACTGAAACTAGATTAAAAGCGGATAACCCCAACGTAATCGAGTGAGCAACTGTAAAGCTCGTAACAACCTTAAGCAGGTTTTTCCACCCGCTGACCAGATAGAAGAGAAGGAACACGAATAATACGTGGTCTAAGCCAAATATCAGATGTTGAATGCCGAGAACAAAATATACCGGTATCGCCGTGCCATTTGCTGTTTCTATCCTTGGCTCCCGGCTCGTTACAAGGAAATTTTGTTTGTCACCGCTGAGAGCTGTGATCGTAACCATGGTATCGACAAGCGTACCTTCCAAGCCGGCAATCTCAATAAAGATAAGCGGCTCTGTACATGTCATCTGGAAGGTTTCCAACAATGCTGTTGAGCTTGTTCTGGCATCACCCAGCACTGAGTCGCAGTTTGTCTGAAAGGAGAGATTAAGAAATCGACCCTGAACCTGCGGCTGCTTGAACTCAACTTGATACTTGAGTTCGGATACCTGCTCCAGGGTCAACAATCCTGGGCGAATTTCGTGGGCCATCAGTGAGGAGGAAATACCAAGTAGCAAAAATATCAGTAACTTACTCATAGACAACTGTGTATTGGTCCTGCAGTCCGCGATAGAAGGTTTCCAAAGAGGCCTCGCGCCGATCAAAAAGCAGGTCACCCAGTACTTTATTTTTTATCTCTGCTAGTGGAACGTTCGTCGCTGGAATCAATTCGTCAAGCCTTACCAAGTGATAACCGAATGAGCTGGATACTGGTCCAATCCATTTTTTTTCAACCAGGTCACCTAATTGACCGGAGAAGTCCAAGCCCAGAATGGCTGCTATCTGCTCCTGATCTTTTTCGAGAAGTGAGTGTAGCAGCAATGTCGGGTCACCAAGGTCTTGCCAATCTGCACCATTGCCGAGCATTATCTCTGCGGGTTTCAGGTCTTCCTTGTTCATAAAATACACTTGTGAAAGGGAATAGCGCGTTGGTAACAGATATTTTTTGTGATTAGCCTCATAGTAGGCTTCAATATCTGCCTCAGTAACCAGTTCATCGTCGACGTCTTGTGCCAGGAACTCCAGTTTCTGAACAAGACGTCGGCGAATTATAGTGTCCTCGCGTGACAGACCCAAACGAACAGCTTCGCGATAAAACATTTCCTCTCTAACCCAGCGCTTAACCAAAAGAGAAAGGCTGTCCTGATTAGGCTCTTGCCCCATCTGGGCTACCCATAGGTCTGAGATCTGCTTCTTTACAAGACCATCGACTATGATGGAATCCTGAGTGCGATACGAATCAATGGCAAACAGTGCGACCGCGATAATCGCAAACCATAGCACGGGCATTCTCATCTATGTTGACATCCCAGTGGGTGTGAATATAAATTCACTTATTAAATTTAGAATAACTGAAGAATCCGAAGCGGTAAACCCCGCGACTACAACACGCAACTGCGTGCAGTGGTTACAGCTACCTAGCCCATGGATATTGGGGGTGCGCTGTGGACCCAACATTATCATTGTTTTAGTCACCAGACTGCACCAATTTTTGTGAAAGTTGCGGTCGTAAACCAAAGTCGAGGTGAAGAATTCAGGG
Source organism: K189A clade bacterium (assembly GCA_018607685.1). Lineage (GTDB taxonomy): Bacteria > Pseudomonadota > Gammaproteobacteria > Pseudomonadales > Azotimanducaceae > UBA9659. The sequence continues at coordinate 5,836 of JABBBA010000153.1, forward strand.
GTAGTATGGAAATCAAAGACAAAGTAATAGTAATTACCGGAGGTGCCAGCGGTATTGGAAGAGCACTGGCAGAAAGGTGTACTGCAGAAAAAGCCAGACAAGTGATTATCGCCGATTTAGACGCCGATGCTTTGGCGAATGTGGCCCAAAACATTGGTGCACGTGCCATACCAACGGATGTTGCCAACGAAGATGATATTAAACGGTAAATGGCAACCGTTGAGTTAGACTACGGGCATATTGATCGCCTTTGTAACAATGCAGGCACCAATGGCCATGGTAGACCTGAGGTGCCAGATGAAAAATGGCAAAGAATCTGGGAAATAAACGTCATGGCGCATTTTTACGCGGCAAGAGCTGCTTTGCCAGCAATGTTGAATCGTGGTGAAGGGTACGTGTTGAATACTGCATCAGCAGCGGGACTACTGAGCCAGGTTGGATCTGCGCCATATGCAGTAACGAAGCACGCTGCAGTGGGTTTTGCTGAGTGGTTGTCAATAACTTACGGAGACAGGGGCGTCAAGGTGTCCTGTCTTTGTCCACAAACCGTCAGAACGGCCATGACGGCAGGTAACCCGAATGGCGTTGCCAGCATAAATGGCATGATGGAACCTGAACTGTTGTGTGATTCCGTGGTTGAAGCACTTCGTGAAGAAACATTTCTTATTCTGCCGCACCCAGATGTTCTGACCTATATGCTGCGTAAGACCGGTGGCTATGATCGCTGGCTCAAAGGTATGCGACGGCTTCAGGAAGGATATGGTAAGCCAGATTAACTACCTGATCCCGTCCTCGAAAAATTTTTGTAATGTCGCATGAAGCACTTGTTGGACGGCAGACACAGCTCGACTGAAGTCGAGCAGGTCCATGCCCTAGGCGCTCACGGGTCTTTTACAGATATAGAGTGCGAGACTAATTCCCAACGTCGAAAGCGTAAAGGCGAGGGCGAGCAATTGTCCGTGGCTGACCCCGATGATGTCGCCACCGGGCAATGCAAAGGTTAAACCGCCAGTAAACAAAAATACTCTTGCAGCCAATGTCAGTCCACTCAATCGAGGAAGGGTTCCAACGCCAATCAAATAACCTTGCAGGCTTGCTGCAATCAGAACTATGCCTACGACAGCGGTAGTAGTGACCAGCATGATTTCCCCGATAGGTCCTTTACCGATCAACGCGGGATTCAGCACAAAGAAAAAGGGGATGAAGTAGATAACCGTCCCCAGTCGCATAGCCTCAAGACCGGTTCGCATGGGAGGGGCCTGGGCGATAGTAGCTGCTGCGAATGCGCCGATTGCAACCGGAGGCGTGATGAAAGAGATCATTGCCCAATACAACATGAAGAGAAGCACTGCCACCGGGTCCAGTCCGCCGCTGGTCAGGGCGGGCGCCAGAGTAATGGCTAAAAAAGGGTAAGCTGCGGTTACAGTCATGCCGATACCCAGTATAAAGGAAGTCATGGCCCCCATAATCAGGAGTAACACGGTCGAGTCGCCCGCCATCTGAACCAGGTCGAATACGAGCGTTCCGACTTTGCCTGTTAATGACAAGGTACCGATTATAAGGCCTACACCTGCCAGCAGTGCTGCAAGTTCTGCAAAAAATATTTCCGCAGCGACAATAAACTGAAGTGCATTGCGTTTCTTCCAGCGATGGATCTTGACCAATTGATTGATAATCAGCAGAGCAGCTGTGGCGTAGAACGGCGCCTGCGCTTCGCGTTGCATGCCCACTAACATCACGACCAATAGGGCAAATACGAGAACGAAATACCAGCCCTCACGGATAACATCCCGAACTTTAGGAAGTTCCTCCTGGCTCAGGCCTTTCAGTTTATGCCGGGCCGCGTAGGTATCAATCTGCAGAAACAATCCAAGATAGTAAAGTAAGGGCGGAATGATGGCTGCGATGAGAATCTCGGTGTAGGGGATCTCAAGAAACACGGCCATTATGAACGCGGTGGCCCCCATGATTGGTGGCAGCAAGGTGCCGCCGGTTAGGGAATTGATAAGTCCCCAGCTTGTAATAGTTCAGGCGCGCCATATTCTTTTACAGATGACTGCTTTCATTCTCAGTTCCCTGGCCTCTGGCCACCGACCGGCATTCCGATATCAAATCCCGCTTCTATCAGTCGTTCCTGTCTGAGTTTCAGCCAGGCGTTCGTCAATTCATCATCATCAAGGTCTAATTGCTTAACTTGCTGCCAAGTTGTTGCAAGCAGTTGCTGGCGAAGAAGTAGTCTCTGGTTGTGTGCCTCATCTGCTTCCTGCCATAAACCTTTGTCTCGAAAATAGCGAATGGCACCTTCGTGATAGGGCAAAACCATTTGAAAGTTTTGCCGCTCCGGTGCATAGCTTTCCATTGCGGGTGCAGCATTCTCAAAGTCATGGTGGTGCTCCATAACTGCTTTAGTTAATGCGTAGGCAGCGTCAGAGGGAAGAAAGTCGTAGCTGATATGCGCAGGGTAGGGGGTTCCCAGGCCTGGAAAGGGGACTTTGCCGAACGTGTTGTACTCCAAGCCTACGCCGAGCTTTGCCATCGTTTTACCAAAATGTGGCGCGTACTGCCAGAGCCTCTTCCAGGCTTCTTCGTCATCGCTCGCAAACGACGGCCAGATAATGC
>JABBBA010000153.1:8464-11872 GCA_018607685.1 K189A clade bacterium
TAATGCCACGGGGTGACGCCGCTATTCGTTGAACATGGCTGGCTGTTGTTGATGCCCAGGTCGCATCGACACTATTGTTAAACACAGTATCAAGCCCTTGTCGGTAGCCAGGGACGTCTACTCTCACCACGTCGTCCCACGTAAGGTTCGCGAATGCGAGAACTGCTGTCGCATTCAGTTGTAAGGCGGGAGAGCCACGAACCCAGGCAATCCGTTTGCCTTTCAGGTCGGCCAGGGCTTTGACACCGATATCGCCCGCTATGATCAGGCTATGACCAATTCCGTCGCCACGATTGGTAAATAGGACCCGCATAGGTTGTGGTCCCAAATCCGGTTTCGAGAACACCAGGGTCCCTTCTTGAGCAAAGTAGGACTCTCCTATCCCAAGGGCACAAAGTTCCGCTCGTTTTATCGCCAGTGGGATAATTCTGGAAATATCATTTTTGCCTGGAATAATCCGAATAGAGGCGTCGTAGAACTATCTCAGCGTATTAGATACCGCCATGGCCCGTACATACCCAGTAGAGGTGGTGCCATAGGCAGACCATGTCATTTGTTTTGGCAGTGACAGCGCTTCTGCGGAAACTGAAACCTGCCAAAGGATTGATGAAGCGGTGCAGGCTAAGCCTAGTATCCTGATTATGGGCATGATTCGTTCTCGATTCTGGGTTATGCTTCATTGGATATAGGTTAATGTGAAGATTTATTCACATAAATATCAAATTTTTATCACCCATTGAGTTCGCGAGTTAAAGCAAATGACGAAACGAGGTAACGACCTGACTATCAAAATCGAAGACTATCGCTACTTTGACGTTGCGGTCAGGAGAGGGTGGATCAGGCCTGTAACCCAAGATCGTTCTCGCGAGATGTGCGAAAAAATTCTCATTGCAGCGCTCGAAGTTTTTGCGAGAAAGGGCTATCGAGATACTAAGATACAAGACATTACTGAAGTCGCGGGCTGTTCAGTGGGTATTTTCTACAAGCGATTCGTTGATAAGGAAGGGCTCTTTTATGCGCTTCAACACAGGCACTATGAACGTGCCAATCGATTATTGGATCGTTTGTCGGCCATCCACGAGTCAAATCTGACAACGCCTCAGGTGTTCCACAGATTTGTTCAGCGTACGCTTGAAAATATGATTGCTGCCAGCGGTTTTCATAAGGCCTTGGTTGAAATATCACTGAATGACCGAAAAGCCAACCGTGCGCGTAAGGCGCACATAAAGTATGCGGGCGAGCGGTTGTTTGATTTTCTGGTTAACCGCCATGAGTTACCAGCATTTCCGGAACAGTCAGATAAAGTACAGTTTGCTGTCAGTGTTGTATTCAGCATGATCACCAATCTGGTTGTTCTCGGGCCGGGACCCTATGCGTTGAATGATAAGCGGGTTGTCGAAAACATGGCTGAGTTTTTAACAGGTTTTCTGCGAGAAGAGCAGCACAGGCTAGATCAAAAACGCGCATGAGCATAAAGACAAGATCCTGTTCGTAATTGCGCTTAGAACAATTTTGGTCAAAAATTCACTCACCTATAGGTATAAAATTAGCTCCTAAAAGTAATTCGAAAAATGTGAATCGGTTGTCACATGTGTGTGATATGCTCATAGGAAATGACCAGATGGGAAAATTTGATGACGAAAATGCAATTTTATCGAGGTCAAAGCCTACTTCTGGTGTTCGCAATCGGAGTGATGTCTGGATGTAGCGAGCCAGATGAGGTTGCGACGAATAGTCCCGCTGAGCAATCAAATACAGCAGTCGTTGATAGTAAACCTACCCGGCGATTTAGTAGCGTAACATTGGATATGCCACAGGATATTCTTACTGCTAACCCGGGTGTTGGTGCGAGCCGTAGCGCGTATTTTGGCGATTTGCATGTGCACTCGGCCTACTCTTTTGATGCAAATGCCTTCGGCACCATAGCAACGCCGGATGATGCATACAGGTATGCAGAAGGCGAAATGATTATGCATCCCACCGGATTCCCTATGCAGTTGACAACGCCGTTGGATTTTTACGCGGTTACCGATCATGCAATGTTTCTTGGCGTGGGTCAGGCAGCCATGGATACAACGACTGAGTTTTCAAAGATGGCTTATGTGCAGGGATTGCATAATCTGAATGCAGATGGAAATCGAAATCTGGAATCAATTGTCGTCCGAGGGCAGGCTTTTAAGAGTTTTCTACCTGATACGCTGTTCGGCATCGCGGAGGGCAGGGTAGACGAAAACATGGTGAACGGGATAGTCAGAAGCGCTTGGTTGGATATTATTAATGCAGCAGAATCCCATAACAAGCCTGGAAAATTTACAACTTTCGTGGCCTATGAATATACGTCATCTGCAGATGACAGAGGTAACCTGCACAGAAATGTTGTCTTCCGCGCCGCTGACAAGTTACCTGCAGTGCCATTTTCACGATTCCATGGCCAAAACCCTGAAGATCTGTGGCGATGGATGGATAACCTTAGGTCGAATGGTATCGAATCGTTGGCAATTCCACATAATTCCAACGGTTCCAATGGGCAGATGTTCAAAATGGTGGATTGGGCTGGTGATCCTCTGGATGATGACTACACCGAGCGACGCATCAGAAACGAACCCTTGATTGAGATCACTCAAATAAAGGGCTCTTCAGAAACACATCCTCTATTGTCTGATACAGATGAATGGGCGGACTTTGAGATTATGCCTTATCGCATTGGTACCAGTCTTCCCAGTGCAGTAAGCGGGTCCTATGCGCGTGAAGCCCTGCTGAATGGTTTGAAGCTTTCAGGCAAGAACATTACAAACCCTTACCAATTTGGCTTTGTAGGCTCAAGCGATACACATACGGGTGCATCGCCTCTGGTGGAAGAGACCTATTACGGAAAAGTCGGAGTGCTGGATGCGCAGCCGGAATTGCGCGGATCAGTACCTGCGAGTCCGGAAACAGCTGATATTATTGAGCGCGCTGGTCGATTGAAGATCAAGACAGTTGATGGGAAGCAGTATGCATCCGGGTCTTATGAAACTTTCGGTGCCGGCGGACTCGCGGGAGTCTGGGCTGAGGAGAATACTCGCGATTCCCTGTTCGATGCTTTTCGGCGTAAAGAAACATTTGCAACAACGGGACCACGGATGAAGGTGCGACTATTCGCTGGCTATGATCTCGATGGGTCCATGTTAACGTCACTGGCAGGGATTGCCGACGCATATCGGCGGGGCGTTAGCATGGGGTCTGAGTTGCACGCGGATGGCGAACGTGCCCCCACTCTACTGGCGTGGGCCATGCGTGATCCCCTGTCAGCACCATTACAGCGTTTACAGATTGTCAAAGGCTGGATTGAGAACGAAGAACCCCAAGAGAGGGTTTACGATGTCGCTTGTTCAGATGGCCTAAGCGTTGATCCTGCCACGAATCGTT
>JABBBA010000222.1:0-3997 GCA_018607685.1 K189A clade bacterium
ATCGGTAAGACAATCCTATCAAACCTCTGCTGACACCGGTTTGGCAACAGCCTGCGGAACACCGTCGTCATTTCGACCTACGGCGACACAGTCGCCTCTACAGAGAAATCTCAGGGTAGCTAAACAGAGATCTCTCCACTCCGCTTCGCTCCGGTCGAGATGACGGAGACTAGTATCCGCCCAGGTCCTCTACCACCGAATCAATCAACGCCATATGCCGCTTGACCCCGAAGTCGGCAACCACTCTATTGGCGATCTTTTTGTCAGGGTTTATGAGAAAAGTCACCCTTCGGACCCCCATACCCAGGGGACCGTTGACACCATAGGCATTGATCACTTCTTTTCGTCGATCGTCGAGCAAAGGAAACGGTAGTTCGTATTTGTCGCGAAAACGGGTATGGCTGGATTCTCCCTGAGGGCTGACACCAACGACATTGGCGCTAACAGCTCTAAGATCCTCGTGACGATCCCGAATTTCGCAGGCTTCAGCCGTGCATACAGAGGTAAAGTCCGCTGGATAGAAATACAGAACCAGCGGGCCCTCGGCCAAAAGATCATCCAGCGTGACAACCCCACCATCTTCGCCCGCCAACTCAAAGTCTGGCGCGGTATCCCCTATATCAAGCATTTTCCCACCTTAAGGTTTCTCTGTAGAGGCGATTGTGTTGCCACAGGCCGAGATGACGGCAGTCACTATTCGAATCTGAACACACCCTGATCGATTACGACATCACCATCCTGGTTGGTTGTCCTGAACAGGGCTTCACTGCCATCCACCCACATTGACACCGTAAGGGTGTCACCCGGGATAACAGGCTTCGAAAATCGTGAACTCATGGATTTAAACCGACCGGCGTCGCCGTCACAAAGTTCGTTGAGTAGCCCACGACCAGTAAATCCATAAGTACAAAGACCATGCAGGATAGGCTTATCAAAGCCTCCCATCGCTGCAAAAGATGGATCTGAATGCAATGGATTCCGGTCACCGGACAACCGGTAAGTCAGCGCCTGGTCTTCCCGTGTTGTATAGCTCACCTGCTTATCCGGGGCTCGATCAGGAAATTGGATTTTCTCTGAAGGCCCTCGATCACCGCCCCAGCCACCTTCGCCGCGACAAAAAAGTGATGTCCGGGTTCTAAGTAGAACTTCCCCTGTAGCAACATTTTTGGATTCTGACGTGAATTCGAGAACGGCCGCGCTTCCCTTGTCGTAGATGGCGGTGCACTCGCCAACACTTTCAATCTCACCATCCGCCGGAATTTCACCCAACAGCTCAATCCCCTGCTCACCATGCACCATCAAAAAAGGGTCGAACGAGCCCACCTCGGTCATCGGAATCCCGCCACCACCAACAATCACCGCGAAGGTGGGAAAGACCTTTTGGTCCGTGTCCTTTGTGTTCTCCGTCGTATAGTGCAACTCATCGACACCGGCCCCAATGCCTACGGCATACAGCAGAGCATCTTTTGATGTCCAGCTTCTTCGAGATGGCTTGCCTTTAGCACCGACAGCTTCAGGATTAATTGGCATGGTAACTCCTCATTTTTCCAAGAACTTGTTAAACAGTTGAGCGATAATACACCAATATTAATGACTCAAGGGTTGCCTCACGGAAGTTTATGAGGCGATGGGCTGGCAACGAACAGCATCGGAAAACTGGCCAAACCGCTGACATTGCTGAAACGAAACCCCGCTGAGGATTTCATCCGGATAAACACTTTCGCAGGAGACAACCTTGACGGATAACTCAACGAACACCCTGAGTGAAATAACAGTCCTCGCGCTGTACCACTTCGTTACTATCGATGACTGTGAGGCGCTCCAGCAATCACTACTGGGCCTGCTGAAAAGTGAAGGTGTTAAGGGAACGCTGCTCGTCGCCGCAGAGGGGATCAACGGCACTGTCGCAGGCACGTCAGACAGTATTGAACGCCTGCTGGATTTCCTTAACCGCGACGGCCGATTCGACGGCATCGCCTATAAGTTATCAACCGCCACGGAGATGCCATTCCCGCGCACCCGGGTCAAACTGAAGAAAGAAATTGTCACCATGGGGGTTACCGACATCGACCCTCTCCAGATTGCTGGTACCTATGTGAAAGCACAGGAATGGAACGACCTGATCTCAGATCCCGAAGTCACGGTAATTGACACCCGAAACGAATACGAGGTGCTGATCGGAACCTTCGAGAACGCAATAAATCCACACACAGAGTCATTCAGGGAGTTCCCCGGGTATGCGGAATCCGAGCTAAATCCCGCTAAGCATAAAAAGGTCGCCATGTTTTGCACCGGTGGCATCAGGTGCGAAAAATCAACGGCCTTCCTGAAGTCCAGGGGATTTGATGAGGTCTATCATCTGGAAGGCGGTATCCTGAAATATCTTGAAGAGGTCCCCGAGGAACAATCGCTCTGGCGGGGAGAGTGCTTTGTCTTTGATGACCGCGTCACCGTAGACCATAACCTGAAGCCTGGTTCCTATGATCAGTGCCACGCCTGCAGAATGCCGATCAGTGATACCGACAAAACAAGCAATGCTTATGTTAAAGGCGTCAGCTGTCCCCACTGCATAGACCGGAAAACAGACGCTGACCGCGCAAGGTTTCGCGAACGACAAAAACAAATCCGCCTGGCTGAGGCGCGAGGGGAAGAACACATTGGGGGGGATGCCTCCGCCGCCCAGGCCCAAAGGACCAGGCTGAAAAAAGAAGCCCGGGAGTCCCAGCGTGAAAAGGCCGAGCGAAGCAAATCAGAACAGTAACCCGGCGCGGCAAGACTGAACCGGGTCGTCGTACTGTCTACCACTTATCGTAATGGATAATGGTTGAAGGGTCAGGACGTTTTGCAGGTTTGAAGTCAGTCCCTTTGGTATAGGCAACCGGCAGCAGGGCTATCTGCAGCACGTCATCCGGGATACCCAACAGTTCTGCCGCTTCCTTTTCATGAAACAAATGCAACGAGGTCAGGCAGGAGCCCAGACCACGGGCCCGAAGCGCCAGCTGAAAACTCCAGACCGCAGGAAAAATAGATCCCATCATGGCTGCGATACCCATCAGGGGAGTGCCTTCCGGCGGGCGTCCCTGCAGACAGGGAATAACATGAACCGGCGCATTCTGCAGGTTCTCTGCCAGGAACACGGCAGAATCGACCACTCGTGCTGTTTGTGCATCTCCTGATTCAGCCGCCTTGCGACCTTCTTCGGCCAGATAGCTGTCAGCCATTTTCTTGTAGAGCTCTGCAAGGCCGGCACGTTTTTCAGCATCTTCAATGACCAGCCAACGCCAACCCTGTGAGTTTGTTCCGGTCGGCGCCTGCTGCGATAGTCCGATACATTCTTCAATGACGTCTCTGGGGACTGGGCGATCAAAATCCAGTCTCTTTCTGACAGCGCGGGTAGTCGACAGCAGTTCATCCGTTTGGTTTAAATCAAATTCCACATTGTCCTCCGGTTAGGTTGATAGCTTAGATAGGTACGTTAAGTTGATACTTCAGGTTTTTTCTTTAAGTAGTTTAGGTACGAGTTGGAAGACGTCTACATTTGAGCCCAGGCCAACGTGGCTCCCCTTCACCTCATGATGTTCGATATCCGCTGTATCTTCGTCAATACACGCTTTCCATGCGACGACACCATCAGTTTTACTGAAAATTGCCCGCACGTGAACATTAACGGGTGTTCTTGCTCGCTGACGGACATTTGCATCGGTGTCATCCCGGTCGTTTGCCGAACCAGCTTGCCTAATGAATACGCCGATGTCCCGCCTTTCAGGGGTGATCCGATGGTGATGACTTTCGCGACCAGGTTTTGATTGTCCCGGGCGACTTCTCTCGTCAACATACCGCCGCGGCTCCAGCCAACAAGACGAACCTTCTCCGCCGCTGCTGCTGAAATTTCGGCAACGAGCATTGCATATAGTATTCATCCTTGTAAAGTTGAGCGGAGCGAGGATGCCTTTAATGGAAGACGAAATCAGGAATAGATTCGCGCGACTGGCGGCAC
>JABBBA010000222.1:4007-11859 GCA_018607685.1 K189A clade bacterium
CATCCGATTGGATGAAGCCGCATTGCTGATTGCTGCTGAAGCCGAGCAGGACATCTCCGTTGAGCACTACATGAGTGAACTGGACGATTTTGCCCTTCGCTTTAAGTCTGATGGTCGTTTTCATACGGATCTTGGTATTCCCGTATCAGCACTGGTGAACTACATCCATGATGACCTTGGCTTCAGCGGGAACGTGACCGATTACTACGATCCAGCCAACAGCTACCTGAATCGGGTTATTGATTACAAACACGGCATTCCCATCACCCTTGCCCTGGTACATATCGCTATTGGCGCACGGCTTGATATTCCGGTCAGCGGCATTTCGTTTCCCGGACACTTTCTTGTGCAGTATGGCGGCCCCACGGGCACTATTGTTGACCCTTTTTCTGGTCGAGAACTCAGCCGCGCAGACTGCCAGAACCTGCTAAGACAGATCGCAGGCCCAAGGGCGACGTTAAAGGAAGAGTATTTCAGCCCAGCTTCAGCGAGAGACATCCTGATTCGCATGCTGGATAACCTCAAGCAGATTTTCTGGCGACAAAAATCCTGGGATGAAAGCAAGGCATGCATCGACCGCCAACTATTGCTGTTTCCGGAACGGGATGAGTTCAACGTACAACTTGGGGCTGTGTACGAAATGCAGGGCAATACGACGCTCGCTCAATACACCTATACACAGGTTCTACAGGGAGCGTCGGATGATCAGCTAAAACAGCTTGCGTCCAAGCGGCTGCTGGCGCTGGTGAGTGACTCGAAAACCATTCACTAGCCGCCTAGGAGAGTAGTTCAAGGGCCGAGGCGGCTCTTCTGGCAACACTCGCTTTCTGCTTTTCAAGGTCCACATCCCGGTCCTCGCCCATTGCACCAACCAGATATCGCTTGTAAACACCCTGGCCAATCGCAGCAAGACGCCAGTGGGAAAATGCTCGATAGTAATTAATACCGGACAAATCCCTGCCCGTAGTCTTCTCGTAAATGTCAGCAATCTGTTCCCTGGTAATAAAACCTCCGGCGGCGGATGGAGACTGGTCGCCCTCACCGGGCTCCGGAACTTCGTCCAGCGTCACCCAGTTGTTCATAAGATAACCTACATCCGCTAACGGATCCCCCAGGGTGCACAGCTCCCAATCCAGAATGGCTTTAATCCTGCCGTCCCCGACGATCATATTACCCAATCGATAATCGCCATGGACAATGGTTGCACCGATCTGCTCAGGCATACGATCAGCAAGCAGGCGACAGCTTTCCTCCATTTCAGGAATCTCGTGTGTCTTAGCGGCTTCCCACTGCTTGGTCCATCTTTTGATTTGACGTGCAAGGTACGCCTCTTTGCGGCCCAGATCTCCAAGACCAACGTCGTCCGGATTGATTGCGTGAAGCTTGCAGAGAATATCCACAACGTCTTCGCCGATGGGTACTCTTGACGCTTCCGGCAATGTAGCTGCTATAACAGAGTCATTCAGGACAAGGCCATCGATGAACTCCATCACATAGAAGTCAGCCTCGTTGATCGACTTGTCTTTGCATAAGCCATGGTTTGCAGGAACAGGTACCTCAGAATCCTTCAGAGCGTCAATGATTTTATGTTCTCTACCCATATCATGGGCAGACTCAAGAACATGCCCAAGTGGAGGACGCCTCAGCACATATCCGTTACCAATGCTATCCTCACACCGAAAGGTGAGGTTCGAGTGCCCGCCCGCAATCAGTGAAAAGTTGAGCGGCGGTTTGATCCCCGGAATTCGTTCAACCAACCACTTTGTTACGTTCTCTGTGTTAATGCCTTCTACCACAACAACTCCTTCCTGACTTTAGTTCGAGACACTAGCCCCCGCCCCAAATCCTGCATCCGGGGCCAATGAATCCGAGGGTATCAGTATTATGATAACTTGTCCCTGCCCGCAATCAGACAGGAAAAATTGACACCTAATGAAGACGATTCGCTGCCATGAAATCAATGATGATATATCAACCGTCAGCCTGGACGAGGTGGAACTCACACCACCGGTTGCCGGCGAAATCCAGATTAAGGTCATGGCCTGCTCGGTTAACTTCCCTGATGTTTTAATGATCCAGGGCAAGTACCAATTTTCACCGCCCTTACCCTTCGCACCCGGCGGTGAATTTGCGGGCGTAGTCGTCGCGATTGGACCTGACGTCGATCAGTTTAAGGTCGGGGACAAGGCAATAGCCGCAACCCGGTACGGCGGGTTTAGCGAACTGGTTAACGTGGAAGTACCCTTGGTTAGACCTGTCCCGCCGGGAATCAGTTTTGAAAAAGCAGCCGCCTACCAGACCGCTTACCTGACGGCTTACGTCGCACTCACCATTCGAGGAAGCTTAAAAGCCGGGGAGACATTGCTGGTTCACGGCGCAACAGGGGGCGTTGGACTGGCCGCCGTTGATCTTGGCAAACACCTTGGCGCTAAGGTTATCGCAACCGGTGGCACGGACGAAAAACTTGCCGTAGTCAAAGCCCGCGGCGCAGACCATGTCATCAACTATACGCAACCAGACGGTTCTCTCGGTGGATTCAGGGAAAAGGTCAAGGAGCTGACTGACGGACAAGGTGCCGATGTCGTTTTTGATCCTGTGGGCGGCAGCGTGTTTGATGAAAGCATGCGCTGCATTAACTGGAACGGAAGATTACTCACCATCGGTTTCACGTCCGGCGTTTGGCCAAAAGCCGCCGTGAACCACATTCTTATCAAGCAAATCAGCGTCATAGGCGTTCGCGCCGGAGAAATAGGACGTCGTGACCCTGAGCTGGGTGAAAGGACCCGAAGAGAGCTGTACCAGTTATTGGAAAACGGCGATATTGACCCCTACATTTGTGCCGCTTTCCCGCTAGAGAAAGCCGTTGACGCAATGAAGATGCTGACGGACAGAAAAGTCGTGGGCAAGGTCGTCGTTACCGCCAACGGTTACCGCTAACGTTTTCAGATGAGCGCTACACACCTTCCTGTTTTTCCCCGGCGAATACCACCTTGTCCTGGATGAGCGATTCAATTTCCTTTTCAGTAAAACCGTAATCTAAAAGAATCTTTTGCGAATGCTCCCCATAGCGCGGCGGATCAATCGCTGGTTTACAGTCTTCTCCGGAAATTTTGATTGGGTTAGCAATAGTCCATTCAAACCCAGGTTCATCCGACTCCGTTTTAATGACCACGCCGTTCTCAATCAGGTGTGCATCCTGGACGACATCCGTCAGCCCATCAATAACGCCGAAGGTCAGTTCAAAGGTGTCCAGCGCAAGGCTCACATCCTTTAGGTTCATCGCGCCGATCGCCTCACCGATCATCTCTGTGAGTTCATCACGATGCTTCATCAGGGTTCGCATATCCTGGAACCGCTCATCTTCGAGCCATTCCGGATGCTCAAGGGCATTGGCAAATTCAGGCCATTCCTTGGGCGGATTAGTGAACACCAGAATGACGAATCGGTTATCCCTGGTCTCGTACACCATGGCGAAAGGGCTCCGGGTCTTCTTATCCAGAAAATCGCCCAGGTCGAATCCCGAGATCGCACCCTGCAAACTCATACCGTTCGCCCAACAGCCACTTGCGATCAGCGACGTTTCAACGAAGCTGCCTTCATTCTCTTTCTCGCGTTTAAACAGCGCCATCATGATTCCGGCAAACAGGGACATTGCGGTTGAATGATCCCCGACCCCTCCGGCGGGAAAAACAGGTGGTGCATCCTTCGGCTTCATTAGCTGCATGATCCCGGTCCTGGCAAACCATGCCGTAGAGTCATAGCCGCGCCGTTTCCTGTCGGGTCCAAGATTTCCATATCCGGTCAGCTGGGCAACAATCAGGCGGGGGAATAGAGCGTGAAGAGATTCATAGCTCAATCCATACTTTTCAAGCTGGTCATTTCGAAAATTGACAACCAGTACATCCGTGTCGCCCAGTAATTTCATCAGGACCTCACGACCTTCATCCGTCGTGATGTCCAATGACATTCCCAGCTTGTTGCGAGAAGTCAGCTGCCAGTTGTAGTCTGTCTTCCAATTGCCGTGGAGGCGCCGGTAGCCATCACCGCCGGGCGGTTCGATCTTGATCACTTCCGCCCCATAGTCTGCCATCAACGTGGCCGCGCCCGGTGCTGCCAGAAAACTGGCAAGATCAATGACCTTCAAACCTTCCAATAAATATGTCACTTCCAATCCTCGCGTTTACCCAGAACCACTCTAAACCACTCGCAAGAAGCATACAGAATTTGCAACCGGTGCAGAGAATCCCTATCTTACCCAATCTTTGAAGTTCGCGGAGCTAACGATGTACGACGTTTACAAGGAAACCTGGGATACCCTCACGGCCGAGGGAGCCCCCTTCCATTACAGGGAAATCGAAGTTCGTGGTTCCCCCATGCGTGTCTACTCAGAAGCCCCACCCAGCCTCCGTGAAATCTGGCTGGCGTCCGCAGCCCACGCCACCAATGACTATCTGGTCTTTCGGGAGGAACGCTGGACCTATGCGGAGGCCCACCTGGAGACTGCATCAATCGCAAACTGGTTGATCAGTCAGGGCGTTAACCCTGGCGACAGGGTTGCCATTGCACTTCGAAACTATCCCGAATGGTTACTTCTCTACTGGGCATGTGTTTCCACAGGCGTCACCGTGGTAGGCATGAACGCCTGGTGGGTGGAAGATGAGATGACCTATGGCCTGAAGGATTCAGCACCGAAGGTTCTTTTCTGCGATGAAGAACGACTGGCTCGATACGTCAATATTCGGGATGACTTTCCAGACATCACAACCGTCGGGGTGAGACTCCCCAATGCTGTTGATGGCGTTATCGACTACAAAGACGTTATTGCTACCGGCGGGGATCTGCCGGAGGTAAGTGTAGACCCCGATACCGATGCCTGTATTTTTTATACTTCCGGCACAACGGGCTACCCGAAAGGCGCGCAGTTAACCCACCGTGGTTGTGTCCATAATATTATGAACCTTGCCTTCGCCTCACAGGTCAATGGCCTCTCGACTGCCCGGATCAATAACGTTGAACCGCCCAACCCCGAAGATGTACAACCACCCTCTGCACTGATTACAACCCCCTTGTTCCACGTGACCGCCAACAATTGCCTTGCCCAGGGCACAACTGTGGCCGGGGGCAAACTGGTTCACACCTATCGCTGGGATGCCGGTGAAGCGCTCAAAATCATTGAAGCAGAGAAAATCACCAATCTGACGGGTGTACCCGTGATGTCGCGCGAACTGATTAGTCACCCGGATTTTGATCAATACGATACCTCGTCATTAATGTCCGTCGGCGGCGGCGGCGCACAACTGCAACCGGACCTTGTGGGTAAAATCGACAGGGCCATTGAAAATGCAAATCCGAGCACTGGATATGGCATGACGGAAACCTCCGGCATTATTACCTCCATCGCCGGAAAATTCTTTCTCGACAAACCCGCCAGCTGTGGACCCGCCATGCCTGTTTTTGAGGCGAAGGTAGTCGATACAGACGGCAATGAACTAGCCCAGGGCAAGCCCGGTGAACTATGGGTCAGAGGCGCGCCTGTCATCAAGGGCTACATCAATCGAGAAGACGCCACAGCAGAGTCAATCACCGACGGTTGGATGCACACCGGTGATGTAGCGTCCATTGATGAACACGGCTTTATTTTTATTGTCGATCGAGTAAAGGACATGGTCCTTCGAGGCGGTGAAAATATTTACTGCAGCGAAGTGGAGACAACACTGCACAAGATGGAGGGCATTGCGGAATGTTCAGTATTTGGCGTCCCTGACGACAGACTCGGCGAAGAAGTTGGCGTTTCAATCTTTGTTAAGCCAGGCACCGGTGCAACAGCTGATGATATTCGAGCCTTCTGCCGCGAACATATGGCCAAACACAAGATCCCACGTTACATCTGGCTCAGCGACACGCCCTTGCCACGCAACGCCAGCGGCAAATTTCTCAAGCGAGAGCTTCGGGATACCCTCGACATAGCAGACGCAGTCTGACCCTCAAAAGCCCACCGGGTTCAAAGGGGGACGGAGGAGAATAAAGGGGACGGAGGAGTTTCCAGCCTTCAATCTCCTCCGTCCCCTTTAATCTCCCAATTAGTTATTTGCGGCGCTTTTGTCTTGGGTTTTTAGGTAGGCCATTGTGCTGGGTGGCAAATGGACGAGAACCACGGTACCCCGGCTTGGAAAACTGCGTTCTTGGTATCAGGTGCATCTTTCCGTTACCGATAAGATCACTGCGACCCATTTTTCGAAGCGCTTCACGCAGCATGGGCCAGTTGTCCGGATCATGGTAGCGCAGGAAGGCCTTGTGCAATCTGCGCTGTCTTGACTGAGCCACGACACTGACGTGCTCGGACGATCGAGCCACTCTCTTCAGCGGATTTCTTTCCGAGTGATACATGGCGGTCGCGGTTGCCATGGGTGATGGATAGAACGTCTGGACCTGGTCGGCGCGAAAGCCATTTTCTTTCAGCCATCTCGCGAGACTCAGCATATCTTCGTCGGTTGTTCCAGGATGCCCGGCGATAAAGTACGGGATCAGGTACTGTTTCTTGCCTGCCTCATGGGAGTACTTCTCGAACATAGCCTTGAACTTATCGTAGGTTCCGATACCCGGCTTCATCATCTTGGACAGCGGGCCCTGTTCTGTGTGTTCGGGCGCGATCTTAAGGTAACCACCGACATGTTCTGTGACTAATTCTTTAACGTACTCCGGCGTCTCAACCGCAAGGTCATAGCGTAAACCCGATGCAATCAGTACCTTTTTAACCCCTTCCACTTCACGCGCTTTCCGGTAGAGGGAGATCAGGGGTGTCTGGTCGGTGTTCAGGTTCTTACAAATAGAGGGGTAGACACAGGAAGGTCTTCTGCACGACTCTTCGATTTCCTTATCTTTGCAGTTCAGGCGCCACATATTGGCGGTAGGACCACCAAGGTCTGAAATTACACCGGTGAACGCCGGGGATTTTTCCCGAATTTCGCTTATTTCGTTAATAATCGATTCTTCAGACCGGCTTTGAATAATCCGACCCTCATGCTCGGTAATCGAACAAAAGGTACAGCCACCGAAACAGCCACGCATGATATTGACCGAATGCCTGATCATCTCATAGGCCGGAATATTAGCCTCACCGTATCCAGGGTGAGGAATTCTCTGGTAAGGCCGTTCAAAGACCCAGTCAAGCTCCGGCGTCGTCAATGGAATGGGGGGTGGATTCAGCCAGACAGTTTTGTCTCCATGACGCTGGGCCAGCGCCCGCGCATTTCCCGGGTTGGTTTCCCTGTGAAGTAGGCGCGACGCATGGGCATACAAAACCTTATCATCCCGAACCGATTCATAGGACGGCATCTTTATGTATTCTGGCGCAGCATCCATCATCAACCGAACGCTACCCTCGGACTTTTCATCCGGCAGTCTGGATTCATCCAGTTCACGCCAGCCGGACAATGGAGCGTCTGCGACGAAGGCCGTTCCTCGAATATCCTGAATCTCTGCGACGGACTCACCCGCTCCCATTCGATGGGTCAGTTCAACAATCGCCCTTTCTGCATTACCAAACAGCAACATGTCAGCCTTCGCATCAAGCAGGACTGATCGACGTATCTTTTCGCTCCAGTAATCAAAATGTGCAATTCGCCGCAGGCTGGCTTCGATGCTGCCGATCACGATCGGTACATCCGGGTAAGTTTCTCGACAGCGCTGGGAATAGACAATGACTGACCTGTCTGGCCGGCGACCACCTACATTACCGGGGGTATAGGCATCGTCATGGCGAATTTTCTTATCCGCCGTGTACCGGTTGATCATGGAATCCATATTGCCGGCGGCAACGCCAAAATAGAGGTTGGGTTTCCCTAGAACAGAA
>JABBBA010000341.1 GCA_018607685.1 K189A clade bacterium
AGAGAAATCTGGTGCTCGCGGGCATCCAGGGAAAGATCTCTCCGCTTCGGTCGAGATGACTGAGGTTTATTGAGATGACTGAGGTTGATCGAGATGACAGAGGTCGGTCGAGATGACAGAGGTTGGTCGAGATGACTGAAGTTGGTCGAGGTGACGGAGGTTGGTCGAGATGACAAAGTTTTTTTATACAAGGACATACAAATGACAGAAGAAAAAACAATTTTCGGCAAGATGGTCGATGGCGAAATACCCTCAGAGCCCCTGTACGAAGACGACCAGTGCATCGTTATCCAGGACATCAATCCCCAGGCGCCGACGCACGTACTGATTATACCAAGAGCGAAAGATATTCCCCGGTTGGTAGACGCCAACGAAAGCCACCAGGCCTTGCTGGGACATCTTTTGCTGGTCGCTGGCAAGGTTGCCAGGCAACTTGGTGTGGACGAGTCTTTTCGACTGGTCATCAACAATGGTGCTGATGCCGGGCAAACCGTGTTCCACCTGCACCTGCACATTATTGCGAACAAATCCTTCGATGAAGGATCTGTGGGTAAGGAGTTCGGTTAGCACCCCCAAAGTTTGACACACGACAGCTAATGGCCTAAAACGCACCCATGCAAGGATCTTTCCGCAAAAATATCACAACACTGCTGCTCAGCCTTCTGCTGAGCCTGCCGTCGTTGGTGCTCGCGGATCACCTGCATGATGATTTTAACGACGAGATCAACTGTGAACTTTGCAGCTTTAGTTCACCGGCTGCGTCTTCCAATGAACAGCCACAAAAAGTCGTCTGCAGCGATCAGCAGCAGAAGTCTGAGAAAGCTACCCGCCTTCCATTTGAAGTATTCCGCCTTAATCAATATCAAAGAGGCCCCCCTCTCCTGCGCTAACTCAGCGACACATTTAAGTCATCAGGAGAGAAAATGAGAATTTCCAGGAATGCACTGATCCTTGCGGTCAGTGCGGCTGTATCACCCGCGTTTGCGGACAAAGACCGACACGACGAATATCACTACGATGAAGTTATCGTCGTCAGTGCCCCGTTTCAGAAATCCGAAGCGGATACCGCTTTACCCGTTACTGTTCTTACCGGCGAGAGGCTCGCCAAAGAAGTTGAAGACACCCTCGGAGCAACACTTAAAAACCAGATCGGTATTCACAGCACCAGCTTTGGACCAAACGTAGGTCAGGCTGTTATCCGTGGTCAGTCCGGTAATCGCGTTCAGATACTGCAAAACAGCGTGGCCAATATCGACGTGTCTGCGGTCAGCCCTGACCATACCAACGGTCTGGAACCGGCGCTGGCATCACAAATTGAAGTTATCCGCGGACCTTCAACGCTACTCTACGGTAACGGCGCCATCGGCGGCATCGTCAACGTGATAGACAATCGTATCCCCGAGTCCAGTTTTGACCAACCGGTCTTCATGATCGAACAGAGCCACAACACCGTGAGCGAAGAAAACAAAACCGTCGCCAAGTTCAACACATCCTTTGGCAGCCTGAATCTGCATTTCGACGGATTCACACGTGACAATGACGATGTGGAAATCGACGGCTACGCCATCGATGAAGCCGCTCTTGAATTCGAAGAAGAACATGATGAGGAAGGCGAAGAGCACGAAGACGAAGAGATCATGAACAGCAAGGGTTATATCTCCAACTCTGATGCTGACTCCGACGGTTACACCTTTGGCGCGTCATTCTCTGGAGACGAAGGTTTCATCGGCGTCTCCGTTTCAGAAATAAGTAATGAATACGGACTTCCCGGTGGTACTCACGGCCACGAGGATGAACATGAAGATGAAGAGCATGAAGGCGATGAGCATGACGAGGAAGAAGAGGGTCAGGAGTTCGTGCGGATCAACCTCGATCAGACACGCTATGACCTGAAGGGTGAACTGCGCTTCGATTCCGGCTTTATCCAGAATGTTCGCGGTAGCGTGAACTACACCGACTACGAACACCAGGAAATTGAGATCGAAGGTGATGGCTCGGCATTCATCGGCACGGAATACAGCAACGAAGGGTATGAAGGTCGCTTCACCATGGCCCATGCCGCAGTAGGTGGCTGGAACGGTGTTGTTGGGATGCAATTCTCGGATTCGGAGTTCAGCGCCCTCGGCGAAGAAGCTTATATCGAGGAAACCGACAGTACGGGATACGCGCTGTTTCTGGTCGAACGTCTCGAAGCAGAAGAGCTGACCTGGGAGCTGGGTTATCGCTACGAATATCTTGAGACTGACCCGGGCGCCAGCTGTGATCGCGATGAAAATACGAGCAGTATTTCCGCAAGCGTGCTTTACGACCTGAACGAAGAAAGCAACATAATGTTCGCCGCTTCCCGCTCCGAGCGGGCTCCCACGCTGGAAGAACGTTATTCCAACGTTCAGACAGCAGGATGCGCCGTATCCACTGATCCTGAGGATTGGGTCACCCACGTGGCAACGGGCATGCTGGAGCTGGGTGATCCTAACCTGGACAAGGAAGTTGCGATGAATGTGGAACTCGGATTCCGCAAACACCGGGGTCCACTTACCGGTGAATTCAGCGTTTACTACAACAAGATCGATGACTACATCTACCTCTCGGATGTCGGTGAATTCGAGGAAACCCCCGTCGGGCAGTACACGGCTGAAGACGCCACCTTTTATGGTTTGGAAGGCAGCCTGGTTTACACCGCATTGACGAACCAGCATGGCGAACTGGATCTGTCTCTCAAGGGTGATATGGTTCGAGCCGACTTCAACGACAGTGGTGATATACCCAGAATCCCTGCCGACCGAATTGGTGTTGGGCTTACCTGGCATGCCGCACACTGGAGCGCTTCAATCGATCTCACTGAGGTGATGGATCAGGACCAGGCTGCTGTGGGTGAATCAGAGACCGACGGCTACACCATGCTGGACATTTATGCCGACTATCACTTCGACGTTGGCAACAGTGAACTGCTGGTGTTTGCCAAAGGCACCAACCTGCTGGACGAAGAGGTCAGGAACCATACTTCGTTCCTGAAGAACTACGCACCTGAGCCCGGACAAGGTGTTCGAGTGGGTATCCGTTTTAACTACTGATTTGCCTGGCGCAACCAGGCAGGGCACACAGCATTTCAAACACCAGATTGGCTGCGAGAAGTGCTGTGTTGCCGGTTAAATCGTCAGGGGCGGGGCGACACCTCAATCAGATCACCGACGTCGAACGAATCAAGCGTCGTTGCAGCTTATCCATTAGTGAACATAAAACCGGGTTGACCCGATCCTAAGGTGTAAACTGATTAACCGTTAATCAACAGGTGACCCTATGCCCAGATTATTTTTGCTACTTTCACTTCTGATCGCTTTTTCTGTTAGTGCGACACCAAAGACCAGCGTGGTCGTCGCGTTGATGGATGAATCACGGTCGATCGAAGACAAGGCCCGGGACGGCGGCCGTAAACCTGCCGAGGTCATGGCATTTCTTGGGGTCGAACCCGGCATGACCGTTATCGATGTCATTGCTGCGGGCGGCTACTACACCGAGGTGCTCTCAAGAACAGTGGGTTACCGGGGCAAGGTATACGCGCAGAATCCGGCCGCGGTCCTCAACTTTCGAGAGGGTGCAAACGACAAGGCGATGGCGGCACGGCTCAGCGACAACCGCCTTCCCAATGTCATCCGCTGGGATAAGGAAAACACTGAACTCGGTCTTGCACCCGACAGTATCGACTTCGCGATAACGGCACTGAACTTTCATGACATCTACAACAGCTCAGGAAAGGAAGCAGCGGTAGGGTTTTCCAGGTTTATTTTTAATGTCCTGAAACCCGGCGCAGTGTTTGGCGTGATCGATCATGAGGGAGATCCCGCGGCGGACAACAAGGCGCTGCATCGAATGCAGGGCGGCCTTGCACTGGAGGCGCTGCTGGAAGCTGGTTTCAGTATCGAATCAACCAGCGGCGTGCTGAGAAATGCAGGAGACGATCACACCAAGATGGTGTTTGACCCTTCTATTCGGGGAAAAACCGATCGATTTTTGATTAAGGCCGTAAAACCCAAATAGAACAACCCAAAATAAAAAAGCCGGAGAGGTCTCCCTCCCCGGCTTCACTGGTAACCAGCCATGGCGAACCGGTTACCGAATAAGGACAGATGCTGGTTCGAAAGGGTTGGTGTTCGAGTAGCGTCTGTCCTCACACCTCGGCGGATAAACTAGACCAGGTAACTAAAGACCGCTGCCAAAAACATTAAGAGACCTGCAATATTCAACAGTTCAGTTGGCTGTGGTGTTGTTTCTCTATGCTGCTGTATGTACATATGGAAGTTCCCGTCACCTGGTATGAGTGCAGTAGACAACAGGAGAGAGCTAAAGAACGTGATGGGCATCACACTCATCATCTGAACTTCCAGAACTGTGGACCGGGTCACATTGACCACCTGACACAGCGCACGATCTGGAGGCTTTTACACTACATTTTGTTGTAATCCACCGAGTACCAGGTCTCCGGCGCTATCGAAACAATAATGCTTCCCTCACCTCCACCTGCCGAATTGGCGGCGTAGGCCTGACCCTGCTCTTCACCCAGATAACGAATCGCCATCGCCAGCAGTTCTTCCTGGGTTGATGGGCGAGAGGTGAACGGCCCTTCAATCGAGACATACTGATAGGGGGCTGCTTCCGTCTGGGCGCACAGACTGATCCGTGACGCCTTAGCCAGGAGTTTGCCCTTAATCGAGTCTGTGTCCGTGATCACCCAAACCTCGCCGCCGGGCTGGTAGTCATACCAGATGGGCACGGTGAGTGGTCCTTTAGTGGCCCGGGGAATGCTGATGATCCCCACGTGCAGATCGGACAGAAAGGATTCGCGTTCACTGGAAGACATGGTCAGGGACATTACTGATTTCCTTTGGGCGTTCGTTTAAACGGTCGTTTAAGCGTATCGGCTTTCGGCGCCGATGTCCTACCCTGAATCACTTGTGCCTCAATCAACACCCAACGGCTATTAAGAAGACCTTTATGACTGAAGGGCTA
The DNA here is from genome assembly GCA_018607685.1 of K189A clade bacterium. Lineage (GTDB taxonomy): Bacteria > Pseudomonadota > Gammaproteobacteria > Pseudomonadales > Azotimanducaceae > UBA9659. The sequence goes on from JABBBA010000341.1 coordinate 5,008, forward strand.
TTCAACTACCATCTCGACCGTGAGACACTAGCGACCCGACCCGTTTTGAGATGCGCATGTCCGAATCACTGGAATTCAACCTGCTTGAGGATGAGACCCGGGAATGCCCGTTTAAGTATTTCGAGGCTATTCGCCATTTGGACAAACCTGTCTACTTCATGGCCGAGCTTGGCGCCTACTATGTCAGTCGCTACGACGATGTCCGGTATATCAAGAAGCACCCCGAGATTTTCAGCAGCGATATTTTCAAACACGGCGCTCAGCGTGGCGGCACTTCCCGCAATGTCGCTGAGGAATTTAAAAATGAAAACGGCTGGGCACGAGTATCCACCCTGCAAAGAACAGACCCACCGGTGCACACAAAGTATCGAGGCCTGATCAACGACGCTTTCTCGGTCGCTCGCATTCGCGGGATGACCAACTATGTCGAAACCGTCGTCAATGATCTGATCGACAAGTTCATTGATGAAGGCAGGTGCGACTTCATGTGGGATTTCTCTGTGCCTTTACCGTGCACGGTCATTGCGGACCAGCTGGGTGTACCCCGTGAAAAAATCTGGGAGCTCAAGAAATGGTCCGATGCGATGCTCGCGCCGGGAGGCGGATTTACAGATGAAGCCCAGGCGCTTGAGTGTGCAAAACAGGTAGTGGAAGCACAGCAGTTTTTCGCCAAGGTATTAGCCGAAAGAAAGAAAACGCCCAAAGACGACATTATTTCAGACCTCGCCCATGCGCGACTTAAAGATGACCCGGACGGCCCCGAGCGGGAACTGGATATGTTCGAACTTCAGGACCTGCTGGATCAGTTACTGACCGGTGGTAACGAAACGACCACCAACGCTATCGGTTCCGGTCTTATGCTTCTGCTGCAACGACCAGAACTGATGGATCGAATGCGATCAGACCAAACGCTCATTCGCAATTTCATTGAAGAGTCGCTTCGATATGAAACACCTGTGCTGCACCTCTGGAGAGTAACTGTAGAGGACACTGAGCTTGGCGGCGTACCCATACCCAAAGGCTCAAGTATCGCCGTCGGGTATGCCTCTGCCAATCGAGACGAATCTGTTTTTGATGATTCAGAAACCTTCGATATCGAGCGCAAGAAAGCAGGCGCGCATCTTGCCTTTGGCTCTGGACCACACCATTGCCCTGGTGCTGCGCTGGCGCGCCAGGAGATGTACTCTGCGTTCACCATCTTTTTGCATCGACTGGATAACATCAGGACCGCGGATAGCAAGGAACCCTTCAAGCACGTTCCCAGCAGTTTCCTGCGCGGACTCTCACACCTGCACCTCGAATTCGACGTGAGACAACGAGACCGTTATTTCCCGAACGCTTCGGTTTACTAATACACGACCCAATAACGCACGACTAAAAGGAATTTCAATGGCCGACTATCGAGAATCTGATGTACCGGACCAGACCGGAAAGACAGTTTTCATTACCGGAGCAAACACAGGTATTGGCTACGATACAGCCCGCGTCCTCGCCGATCGCGGTGCAAAAATTCTGCTTGGATGCCGTTCAGAGTCCAGGGCCAACGAAGCAATAGCCAAGATAAAAGCGATCAACAAGCATGCCGACGTGACCTGGGTGCCGCTCGATCTTGCAAGCCTGGCATCGGTAAAGGAAGCAGCTGACCAGGTTAACCAGGAGCCAAGACTGGATGCCCTGGTCAACAATGCCGGCGTGATGATGCCACCCAAGGAAGTGACGTCGGATGGTTTCGAACTGCAATTCGGGGTCAATCACCTCGGTCACTTCGCATTAACGGGACACCTGATCGATAAACTAAAAGATCAACCGGGCGCCCGTATCGTCAACGTCAGCAGCCTTGCACATCGCCAGGGCAGTATTGAGTTTGACGACATTCATTCAGACAAAAGCTATAACCGCATGCAGCGATACGGCATGAGCAAGTTTGCCAACATCCTGTTTACCTACGAACTACAAAGGCGACTGGAGGCGGCAAACTCACCGGCCATTTCAGTAGCGTGTCACCCGGGCGGCTCAAACACTGAACTTGGGCGACATATACCACCACTCCTTGCACTCCTGTTCATTCCCCTGAGCCTGATCATGAACAGCTCTGCAGAGGGCGCCCTTCCCACCCTGATGGCAACCACCGACGCCGGTGTAGGAGGAGGAGATTATTTCGGACCGAAAAAGTGGGGTGAGATGGCTCACTCCGCTCATCAGGTTGATACGATTCCATCATCTAAAGACGAAGCCGTGGCAAAGCGACTGTGGGAACTTTCCTCAGAGCTCACCGGCGTGCAGTACACACTATAAGGAGCAACCATGAGTAAACCATTTCGATTTGGCGTTCAGTCATTCAATGCAGAGTCTGCCGAAGACTGGGCCGGGCAGGTTCAACGAGCAGAAGAGCTGAACTATTCCGCCTTCCACCTCGCGGATCACATACTCGGGCCGGGACCGGCGTTGGAGAAAGCCAACCATCCCGAGCAGAATCTGGCAGCTATTCCCGCTATGGCCTATGCCGCCGCCGTTACCAGTAAGATCAATATTGGTTGCAGGGTGTTCTGTATCGATTACCACCTGCCAATCGTACTGATCAAGTCAGCAATGACGATAGACAAGCTCTCAAACGGTCGTCTCGAATTTGGACTGGGCGCAGGATGGATCACCGAAGAATATGAAGCGCTCGGTATTACCAAAGATGAACCTAAAGTCAGAATCGACCGACTCGCGGATGTTGTTGCCGGTGTAAAAGCATATTGCAGCGACGGCCAGGCCGATTTATCTAACGACACTATTGAGTGGAAAGGATTCGCAGGAGACCCCAAACCCATTTCCAAGCCGCCCATCATGATTGGCGGAGGCTCACCGCGAATTCTTCGGCTTGCCGGCCGTGAAGCCGACATCGTTTCGCTGAACTTCAACAACCGTTCGGGAATGATTGGACCGGATGGCGTAAGTCTGTCTACTGAAGAAGAAACCCTTAAAAAAGTCAGATGGATCAAGGAAGGCGCAGGAGATCGCTTCGACGACCTGGAAATTGAAATTGGCGCCTACTTCACCTTTGTCATGGACGACCCTTCACCGGTGCTCGGCCCATTCGCCCAAAGCTTTGGCCTGACTGAAGACCAGATGCGGGTTCATCCCCATGCACTGTTCGGGTCTGTCGATACCATTTGTGAAGAGCTGGAGCGTCGCCGTGAACTACACGGCATTTCCTACATCACCGTCGGTAAGGACAGCATGGAAGCGTTTGCACCTGTTGTTGATCGACTAAACGGAAAATGAAACGGAAAGTAACGTCGCAGACATTGCACCATTTGTGTTTGCCAACCTAACGTGACTACAATCGCGCCTTAAACATGCCCTATAAAACCGGCCCGGAGACATTATGAAAGCAGCAGTATTTCAAGAAGCGAACAAGCCACTCACCATTGAAGACGTAGACATTATTGACCCGCGTGCCGGCGAAGTACTTGTCAGGACAAGTTGCTCCGGTGTGTGCCATTCAGACCTGCATTTCGTCGATGGGTCATGGCAATTACCCATGTCCTGCGTACTGGGCCATGAAGCAGCCGGCGTTGTTGAAGCCATCGGTGACGGCGTCACCTACGTTAAGCCCGGCGATCGGGTCATCATGAGTTTCAGGCCGTTTTGTGGAAAGTGTTATTACTGCCTCGGCGGTCGGCCGAACCTTTGTAATGATCCGGAAATTGGCGCTGCATCCGCGAGCCGCCTGACCTGGAATGGCAGCCCGATTCTGCAGTTCGCGTCGGTTGGCAGCTTTGCAGAAATGATGGTGACCTCAGAGAACGGCCTCGTGAAAATTCCTGACGAAATGCCCATGGCGGAAGCATCGCTGATCGGTTGCGGTGTGATGACAGGCGTTGGCGCGGCACTCTACACCGCCAAGGTACCCGGCGGCTCTACCGTCGCGGTGATTGGTTGTGGCGGCATTGGACTCAACATTGTCCAGGGCTGTCGTATCGCTGGCGCCGCGAACATTATTGCGATCGACATCATGGACTCCAAGCTCGAGATGGCATCACAGTTTGGCGCCACCCATACCATCAACTCGAAAGATGTTGATCTGGATGAAGCCATCAAGGAGATCACAAAGGGCGAAGGCGTTGAATACGCTTTTGAGGCAATTGGTGTACCGGCCGCCGCGACACAGGCCTTTAACATCACTCGTCCCGGCGGAACAACGGTCGTGGTCGGCATGCACCCTCTCGGTTCCGAAATTTCGATACCGGGCCCGGCATTTCTCCAGGAGAAGAAACTCATTGGCTGCATGTATGGCTCTACTCGCTTCCGCGAGCACATGCCAAAGCTGATTGACCTGTTCCTGCAGGATCGCCTCGACCTCACCAGCCTGGTGTCTCGTCGACTCAAGCTTGAAGACGTCAATGAAGCATTCAGAAGCATGAAAGCGGGCGAAGTTGCCCGTTCAGTCATCGAGTTTTAGAGATGGCACAGGATAGGTTGCAGGCCGCTGCGGACAAGCTCGAGATAACAGACCTTTCATCAAACTACATGCGAGGTCTGGATCGTCTTGATGGCGAGCTGGAGCGTTCAGTCTTCTGGGACGATGCGTTCTGCAGTTACGGAACTTACGAAGGCGGACCCGATGGGTTCGTTGAATTTTGCCAGACCGGCCTTGCCACTCACCTGTCCAACCATCACTTCATTGGCCAGGTGAACATCGAACTGCAGGGTGAAGAGGCATTTGGCGAGGTTTACTACCAGGCCTTTCACCGTTTAAAAAATGAAGCGGGTGAAGAGCGCGACCTCTTTATCAGCGGACGTTACGTCGACCGCTATGAACGTCGCGATGGCGTCTGGAAAATGGCATACCGGAGTGAACTGGTTGACTGGGTTCGTGAAGAAGCCGCAGCAGATGCCTGGTTTGCCGGCTCCCCCATGATACTCGGCGCTCGAAAACCAAATGACCCGCTGTATGACAGAGACGCCATGAGGAAAACATCCTGAAATGGAATCAAACCTCGACGAATCTCTTAGACTTAAGTACCTGGATACGGACTACATCATTTCGGACGACCCGCCCCTGCTCATGAGAATAGGCGAGCAGAGCGATGACCTCAGGGTATTACTCGGCAGTATGGGCGTTGAATCAGCAGCGTTCATCACCGCCTGGAACCCCCAAAGTGAGCAGCTTACCGATGATGAAAATGACGACCGCCAGGCGGTGCTGTTAACCGATATCGAAAAAATGCGGCTGAACTATCTGGTCGGCTACGGCCAGCGCGAAGACTGGCGCGAGTACAGTTATCTCGTGCTGGGAATACAGCAAGATCAGGCGACGGCGATGGCGACACGCTTTGAACAAAACGCCTATGTCTGGATCGGGCCGGCGGGTATCCCGGAACTCATCACCACAGTTTAGAAACACCGACAGGCGACACAAAGGTTACCTGACGGTATCTGAAGACCTACCCCCGGCCAATGAATGGCATTTTGGTTGCCATTATCGTCATGAACTGCACATTGGTTTCCAGCGGGAACCCCGCCATCTGTACTATCGCATCAGCCACATGTTCAACATCCATTGTTGGCTCAGGCTTGATGGTGCCATCCGGTTGCGGGACACCATCACCCATCCGTGCGGTAAGTTCCGTTAAGGCATTACCAATATCAATCTGGCTGCAAACAATATTATAGGGGCGCCCATCCAGCGAAGTTGACCGTGTCAGACCGGTCACGCCATGTTTACTGGCTGTATAGGGAGCTGAAAGTGGCCTGGGTACATGTGCAGAAATAGAACCGTTGTTAATAATCCTGCCGCCCATCGGCGTTTGTTCTTTCATCATTCCAAATGCCGCCTGGCTACAAAGGAAAGTACCCGTCAGGTTTACATTGATAACCCTCTGCCACTCTTCGAATGGGATTTCTTCAAACGACCTTGGTGGTGAACCACCTCCGGCATTATTAAACAGAACATCTAATCTCTCGAACTGATTATGGATGGACTCAAACAGGTGTCCGACTGCTTTTGGATCAGAGACATCCGATTCATGCACAAGCGTTTCATTGCCACAGGCGGATGCAACTTCCTCCAGCCTGTCCCGACGTCTTCCCGTCAACACCACGGTGAACCCTGCCGCTGAAAGGGCAATGGCCGTAGCCTTACCGATACCCGAACCGGCGCCGGTGACCAGTGCTATTTTTTGTTGTCCCAAAAGTCAGTGCCCCTGCATGAAAGAACAAAATACTACAGGAAATTGATTGGAAACCCGTGGTAACGTTTTAGACATGCCTAGATTCGCCGCAAACCTGACAACAATGTTCCAGGAGCTACCTTTCGCTGATCGCTTCGCGGCGGCGCGGAACTGCGGCTTTACCGCCGTGGAAATACTGTCGCCTTACCAGCATGACATCAGCGAGGTAACCGATTGGCTTGTCCAATCAGATCTTGAAGCGATACTGATCAATATCTCACCGGGTGAGGCCGGAGAAACTGGCACCGCAGGGGTACCGGGACGCGAAGCGTTCTTTCGGTCCTCATTCCAACGCGCCCTGGACTATGCAACCGGGATGGGCGCCTCGATGGTTCATGTACTGGCAGGCAGGGAAACCGACGATGCCCCACTTTCCGAAGATCTTTTTGTCGACAACCTGCGGTGGGCTGCTGACCTGGCGGCACCTAAAGGCGTGAGATTGCTTCTTGAACCACTCAACACCCAGGATGTTCCAGGCTACCTTCATACCCGGAGCGACCATACGGCTGAACTGATTCACAGACTTGATCGAGACAATATCAAGATGCAGTTCGACTTCTACCATAT
>JABBBA010000286.1:0-541 GCA_018607685.1 K189A clade bacterium
ATATAGCCTTTGGCCGTTTCAACCAGGTTTGGTATCAGGTCATAACGCCGTTTCAGCTGGACTTCGATCTGCGCGAACGCATTTTTGTAGCGGTTTTTTAGGGCAACCAACTGGTTGTAGATGGCGACTGCCCACATGGCGAGTGCGGCGAGTACGACAAGTGTAATGATGGTCGAGACATCCATGGGTTGGCCCTTTTGAGAGTGGTTGCGATTGTTTTAATCGCTCTAACAGTGGAATGCAAATGAGGTTTGTAAGGAATAGTGGGATTTCGGGGTTATTTTCCGAATTCTTCCCGGATCTTTTCATTATCCTGCCCCAGTGCCGGCACACTCAAGGAACTATTCACTTTTCCTTCAATCTCAGCACCTCGCCCCAGGGCCTCGACGGTACCGTTTGGAGTATCGATTTTTCTGAAGCGATTTTGCGGATGGCGTTCAAGATCGTCCAGGTCACTCACTCGACCATAGGCTATATTTGCAGCCGTCAGTCTTCGAGTGACCTCTTCACGGTCGAACATGGAGAAGCTTTTGGTGATCAG
>JABBBA010000286.1:551-9702 GCA_018607685.1 K189A clade bacterium
AAAATGTTCGTGCTCGGTGAGTGTTGGCTCATCCAGAACCCGATGACACAAATCTTTCCACTCGCGTTCGTTTTGAATGCTAAACAGAATCTGTTTTCCGTCACCGCAGAGGAATGCGCCATAGGGTGCAATAGACGGGTGCTTTAAGCCATGATTTTGGGGCGTAAACTGACCGTATCGATGTTGCAGGTAGGGAACATTCATCCAGTCAGCGGTGGCGTGATACAAAGAGACATTGATAAGCCGACCCTTGTGTTCAGGGTCCCGTTCTCGGGCGAATAGTGCCTGGAGTATGTCCTGATAGGCCGTCATTCCCGCGGAGATATCCGAGACCGAGACACCAACGCGGGTGAGTTCGTCATCCACGCCGGTGATTGAGCACAGGCCCGTTTCAGCCTGTATCAACAGGTCGTAAGCTTTCTGGGTGCGATAAGGACCGGTTTCACCATAGCCGCTGATTGAACAGATAATGAGCCCGGGAAACTCTTTGGTAAGCTCCTTCGGTTCGAAACCCATGCGACCCAGTGCACCCGGCGCCAGGTTCTGAATAAAGACATCCGCGGTGCTGAGCATGTTTCGAACCAGCGCTGCATCATCCGGATCCTTCAGGTTCAGGGTGACACTTTCTTTACCTGCATTTAGCCAGACAAAGTAGGCGCTCTGGTTCAGGACAAGCTGGTCGTAATGCCGGGCGAAGTCTCCCTCGGCTCGTTCGATTTTTATGACGCGGGCACCGGCCTCCGCCAGTCTTCCCGAAACATAAGGCGCTGCCACTGCTTGCTCCAGGGCAACAACGGTGATGCCTTCAAGATCATTCATTGAGTCGATACCAAACCCGGTAGCGCCAGTCGGGACCAGTGAATCAAGCCCCCTGGAATATTTGCGACATCCTCTATACCGGATGATTTGAGTATCTGGGTTGCCATGCTGGAACGTTTCCCGGACTGGCACATTGCTACAACCGGTTTGTCTGTTGGCACTTCGCCGATTCTGTCCCTGAGCTGGTCAAGTGGGATCAGTATTGACCCTTCAATGTAACCAAGGTCCCCTGAGTATTCAGCCTCACTTCGTACATCAAGCACGCAGATTTCGTCCAGGTGCCGGGCGACCCAGTCAGGTTCGACTTCCGGGACACCGGCAAAGGTCACGGTGATGGGAGCCCAGGTGGGTTTCGAAATTGGCGTGTCAGGTTTACCTGACCTCAGGTTAGCGGGTAGGGCTATATCCAGCTGTTTGGGATGAGGCAGGCCCAGGTTGTCCATATATCCGGCGAAATCTTCTTCCCGTGCATCGCCGCCAATTCTGGGATTGAACTTCTTTTCTTCAGCCACCGTTGAAACGGTACGGCCCATATAGTCATGACCCGGGTAGAGTAGGCACTCATCCGGCAGGGAAAATATTTTTCCCTTTATGCTTTCCCACATCGTGTGAACATCGCCCGCTTGAAAATCGGTTCGACCCGCACCCCGAATCAGCAGGCAATCTCCTGTAAACGCCATCAACTGATCGCTGGTCACAAATGTGAAGCAGCCACCGGTGTGACCCGGAGTTGCCTGGGCAGTAACGGAACAGTTACCAAATGCCAGAACCATGCCGTCTTTCAGTTCAAGATCAACGCCCTCGGCGTGATAGCTGCCGCACAGGACTATATGAGCGCCTTCCGATTCTTTCATCAGCCACGAGCCGGTCACGTGATCGGCATGCACGTGGGTGTCAATAGCATATTTTACTTTCAGCCCCAGCTCCCGGAGCAGGGCGGTATCGCGTGCATGCTGTTCGAAAACCGGGTCGATGATGATGGCATCCTGAGTATCGTCACACCCAAGGATGTAGGTATAGGTGGAAGAAGTGGTGTCGAAGAGTTGCCTGAAAATCATAGTCTTGAGGTGGTCGTTGTGGGCGTTGGTGGATTATCCACTAAATGAGTCCTGAGGCGTATTGCCCCAGGTCAAGTTGCTGAAATTAACTACGAATCAGCCAGCTGATCTGCTCCGGCGTCAGGAGTTCCCTGATTCGTTCATCGAATAATCTGACCTGTTCCGTCGTCAGTTTTTCCTTCCACTGCGCATTCTTTCCGGTGGCAAAGAAGGCAGCATCTTTTTTCCACAGCCCGGTTCCAGAGCCGGGGGCGAACTGATCGCCTTTGGCTTGCATGCTCTCAAAGGTAGCCGCTGCTGTCATTTCGTCGATCTGAACGTCGCTGAGTGAAATGTTCAGGATGCTCGCGAGGTTCGTAATGTGTCCTCTAAGGTCCTGCTTCATATCGTAATAGTGGAACAGGTGCACATTCGGCAGATCGCGATATTCCCAATAGGTCTTCAGGAAGTGCGTGGGTGTTTCCAGCGTCTGTGTATCGAAATTTTCCGGATTGAGTGAACCGCCGACCCAGTCTTCAAAAGTATTGTCACTTCTTACTATCAAGGCTGCAGCAAGATCTTCGTCGCTCATATTGTCCTGGTGGTTCAGCAGCGAGAAGAACATGTCTTTGGGATCACGACACACAACCAGATACTGGCATTCCTCGAAATAGGGTATGCCATCGAAGGGTGTGTGAGTCTTGATGAATCGACGATGTGTCTGGCCGTCTACCATGTCCAGATATTCTTCTATCGGGGCAAAGTTGGCGTCTATCCACGGAGAAATAATACCGGGTTGTTCACCGTGGTCGGCCTTCTCAAAAACCAGCATGGCTGCAATGGCTTGTGTCCACGTAGTACCGCACTTCGGTGGAGTACAGATAAAGATATCATCGGGGCGGTGCTTAAAGTTCTTCCACCGGTTAGTGTCGGTGATCGGGCCAATATATGTCGCGGTCTGACTGGGAAGTGCCATTGTAATGCCTCTATACTGCGAGCAAGCACATTAACATCGTAGACGGATCCTGTCATGAGCACACTATTTGGTCCTGTGGTACAACAGGGGTATGTCGTCCCCGACGTTGAGGAAGCCATTTCTCATTGGCTGGAAAGGGGTGTTGGTCCGTTCTTCCTGCAGGACATCAGTGCATTTCCCTGTTGGTACGACGGCGCTGACATCATGGCCGATATGAGAGCTGGCTTTGCTTATTGCGGTGATCAACAAATAGAAGTCATCGCACCTGGAGGAGAGCATCCTTCAATCTATAAGGATTTCCTGAAACGTAACCCGCAGGGCGGGCTGCAACACCTGGCCTATTGGGTTGATGATGTCGATGAAAAACTCGAAGCGGTAGCCGCCGCAGGCCACGATTACAAGGTCTGGCAGCGCTATGGGCAGAGCCCGGGCTACAAGGCCCATGCCTACGTAGACTCTTTGAGTTATCCGGGGGTGATGATCCAGTTGATGGCCCGCAGCGATTTCTACGATATGTTTTTTGGCCTGATGAAACAGGCAGCAGATGAATGGGATGGCCACACAGACCCGATTCGGATGCTGGATATGTCGAGTGGGGCGCCAAAGGCCGTACCCTATAAGAAGTAGAGTGTTTCCCGCATGATTGAAATCACCAGCGGTGACAGAAGTTCGCGCTAAGCATGGCTGATGGTTCGGCGCATTCGTTCCAGGAGAGATCCGGCGGGCCTAAGCGCTGCTGGGGGAGAGCTCTCTTTTCAGGTTCATTGAAGCAATTCGGAAAACATAAGATACTCGAAGCAATCACAAAAACTAAAACGTGGGAGCGAGGCATGGAACAGGACCTGCAGGTAAGCATTCTGAAAGAACTGATGCGTCAGTGGGATGAAGGCAAGAACATCGATGCCGGCGTCCAGTACAGAATGCCAACCTCTGCGTACGTCTGTCCGGACATAGCCGCCAAGGAGTGGGACATCATGTTCCAGAACCACCCGCAACTGATAGGGCTGTCGGGTGATCTGCCCGGGCCAGGAACATTCATCACGCTGGATGATTTCGGCACGCCGGTGCTAGCGACCCGGGATAGGGATGGCCAGTTCCACGCATTCCTGAATGCCTGTCGTCATCGCGGTGTGCGCGTATCCCAGGAAGAGCGAGGCAGGAAAAATGTGTTCACCTGTCCTTTTCACGCCTGGAGTTATTCAAACGCAGGCGACCTGGTGGCAATCCCGGACGAAGATCACTTTGGTGCAATCGACAAATCCTGCAATGGCTTGATCGAGTTACCAGCAGTTGAGAGAGATGGTCTGCTCTGGATGCATCCCCAGCCAGATGGTGAGCTGAATGTTGACGAATTGCTTGGTCCGCTGGCTGAAGAGCTCGCTTCTTTCGGGCTGGGCGATCTGGTGCATGCCGGTGCCAAGACCATCACCATGAACCTGAACTGGAAACTGGCCAATGACACCTTTGGCGAAACCTATCATTTTGGCAAGCTGCACAGGAACACGCTCGGGAAAATTTACCCGGGTAATAACCTGCACCTGAAAGAGTTTGGACGAAACCATCGGTTTGTCACTGCTTCACCGGCCATCGAGAAATTCAAGGAACTTCCCGAAGAGCAATGGGATATAAAAGTTGGTGCAGCTTTTATACTGTATTACCTGTTCCCGAACATCACGCTGATCGTCGGCAACGGGAGCTGTACGCTAGTCAAAATGTTTCCGGAGGAGGGCAACCCGGGGCGTTCAACCTCACAAATCTTTGCGTATTATTCGCAGGAAGTTATCGACCAGGCAGAGGCCGCAAAAGCCGACGGTAGTCTGGGGGAGATATCGAAAGATTCGGTCTACCAGGAAGGTGGACGTGGAATCAAAACCCTGGAAGCGACAATGGAGGTCTTCAGCAGCACCATCGAGCAGGAAGATTACCTGATGGGTGAGCTGCAACAAAAATCGGCTGGAAATGGATTGCTTACACATGTCATCTTTGGCCGGAACGAACCGCCGCTGCACCATTTCCACAAGACCTTCCGTGAAGTGCTGGGCTTGTCCCCGCTGGAAGAAATAAAGCAATAGTGTTCAAGGGCAAGCCGTTGGTAAAACATCCGGGTTCCAAACCGTGTGCAGCGTTTTAGACCAGCTTGGTTTTTCCAGACTGACGCATAGGCCAACGAGGTGATGTGATTTTAAAAAAGGCTGCAGGGGATATTTATTGGAAATCGTTGATTCACAAATTCATTTTGGTCCTGGCGGCATCAGTGAGATTTTGGCAGCGATGGACGCACTGGGTATCAGTGCCGTTCTTGCGGATGAGTTTTGGGGGCTTGATAGCTGGGGGCCGGGTGATACGTTACCAAATGACATTCTTCGGGTAACGACTCCTACCGTCGAGCTTGCCTCATCTCAACACCCGGGCCGGTTTTCCTATGTTCGGCGTGTCGACCGAAATGATCCCGAAGTAGAAAGTCTGATCAGGATGGCAGCTGATGCACCGGGTGCCAGAGCAATCCGAATACTCCCCAGTTTGACGTCAGAAGAGCTGAGCGCGTTTGAACTTGGGGAATATGACCAAATATTTAGCACCGCTAATTCGGTAGGGTTGCCGGTCTTTGTTTACATCGCAGGCCACGTCGACTTGATGCCCAGATATCTGAAAGCATTCCCCGACCTTAAGTTTGTTGTTGACCACTGCGGGATGCCGATGGAAGAAGGCATTAGTTTCCTTGATGCCGAGACTCCGGAGCAGGCAGCAGGTAACGCTGCGCACACGGGGCCGGACATTCGCTATTTCGACAATGTCCTTAAACTATCTGTTTATCCCAATGTGGCATTGAAATGGAGCCATGCCCAGGGCATGTTTGGCGTTCGGCAGTACCCCTTTGCTGACCTGTTTCCTGTTCTGCGGCGTGCAGTGGAGGCCTTTGGTGTTGAGCGAATAATGTGGGCCAGTGATATGGGAGGGAACCAGACGGGTGAGACCTGGGCTGAGCTGTTGTTTTACCTTCGCGATAGTACTGACTTCACAACGACCGAAAAGGAGTGGTTGCTTGGCAAAACGGTCCGGACGCTGCTCAACTGGACCTAGGTCATCGAAAAAAAGAGAAGGGATTTCTCAGGTTTTATTTTGGTTGGTTATGTCGTGGCAATTGAAGCGATGCCATCAGTCCGACTATACCCATCGCACCGGAGAGTAGAAATACCAGGGTAAATGAGCCGCTCAGGTCTGCAATGAAACCGCCTATGGGTGGTGAGATGGTTTGAGCAATGCCAAACGCCAGAGTTGCTGCTGCGAAACTCGGTCCATAGTCCTCGGCCGTTGTGTTTTCCACCACATAGATTGTCATCAACGTTGGCAAGCCACTGAAGAGAAGCCCAAGTCCGACGCATGCTGCTAATGTGGGGAGATAAAACCCTGTAAGCACTATGCAAACAAATACGGGCCAGAGACCATATGCGATTGAAAGTGCCAGGCGAACCCCTAGCCGGTGTGAGATGGCGACGAAGGTCGGACCACCAAAAATCATGGCGAATCCCATTGATGTAAAAGCTATTGCTGCACTGCCTGTGGTCCATGCACTGTCGTCTTCCAGTCTTGTGGTAAGAAAACCGATCACAAGAAGGTACATGAAACCGAAAGTGGCGTAGGCAAGGATGAGTGGAAGCCAGCTACGCATTCGTCGTAACGCGCCGAACCCGCCGATTCCGCCGCCGCCCCTTGGTCTGGCCTGTTGATGGCGCACGATGAATAGCGTTCCGGCCAGTACCAACAGGGCAATATAGAACTGGACCTGATACACGCTGGACCACGCATGGTCTCCTTCGGATGATCGTAGAACGCCGCTTGTGATACTGGCAAAGACTACGCCCAGCCCGATACCTGAACTCATTAGACCGACAGCGATGGGGCGCCGTGCAGGCGGTAAGGCATCGGAAGCGATAACGGGTGCAGGAATCCAGAGAAATGCACCTCCCACGCCAGCGACGAACAAAGCCATGGCCAGAAGAAGTGGTGAGCTGGCGACACTGGCCAGTAATAAACCTGAAGTAGCCATGATCAGGCCAAGACGCATGACGTTGAGCAATAGATACCGATTTGTTGCCCAGGCGACGAGTAATGTACCCAGTAAATAGGCGCCGACATTTGCAGCGCCAATGAAGCCTGCCTGGGTATTGGTGATGCCTAGATCATCCCTTACCGCCGGGAGCAAAACACCATAGGTGAAGCGGCCGAAGGATTGAGCAACAGCGGAGGCTAATGCAATCAGCAGTACTGTCGTCCAACCAGAGCGGATCAGTGATAAGAGGGCAGAAGTGGGGCCGTTGGAGTTAATCGGGAGGACGTCGCTCAGAGTGTCATGGAATTATAATGCATCGAATTTCACAATGTGGCGCTCAAAGACCAGCAGGTAGGAGCCTGTTAATCGCTACACTTTGGAAAATCAGGCCCGAAAAGGATCAGGCAAGCACGTCGTCGGCAACAAAGTACTGAGGGTCTTCGATCACATTGACCTCGACCAGCGCACCTGCTTTTTTAAGCAGACGTCGGCATTCATCACTCAGGTGTACAAGGTGAAGTGTCTTTCCTGCGCTGAGGTATCGGTCTGCCAGTGTGTCTATGGCTTCCAGTCCTGAATGGTCAGCAACTCTGGAGCGTGCAAAATCGATTATCACGTCGTCGTTATCCAGGGCGGGATCAAAACGCTCCAGGAATGAGGTGACAGAACCGAAAAACAGCGGCCCTGTGACGGCATAAACGGTGGAGCCGCGATGGTCTTCCCGGGCCTCGATAAGAATATGCTTCGCGTGCTCCCACGCAAAAACCAGCGCAGAAACAATCACCCCGACGACAACGGCGATCGCAAGGTCGGTTGCAACGGTGACACCGGACACCAGAACAAGAACCATGGCATCTGTTTTGGGGACATTCCGAATGACCCGAAAGCTACTCCACTCGAAGGTGCCGATCACGACGATGAACATCACACCAATCAGTGCCGCGAGCGGGATTTGCTCGATCAATGATGATGCAACCAGAATAAACATTAGCAGGCACAGCGCAGCGGTGATTCCCGACAGGCGACCGCGACCGCCAGAGTTCACGTTAATCATGCTTTGCCCGATCATGGCGCATCCTCCCATGCCACCGAAAAGCCCGGTAGCGGTGTTGGCAACGCCCTGGGCAACACACTCACGGTTGCCTCGGCCGCGGGTTTCGGTCACTTCATCAACCAGTCGTAGTGTTAGTAGAGATTCGATCAGTCCGATGGCGGCAAGAATGATCGAGTAAGGCAAAATAATCATTAGTGTGTCGAATGAAAAAGGCACAGCGGGAAGATGAAAGGTAGGCAAGCCGCCCTTAATCGAAGCAATGTCACCCACGACTCGGGTATCCAGGTCCAGACCAAATACTAAGAAACTGACCACCAGGATTGCGACCAGTGAAGACGGGACAGCTTTTGTAAGCTTGGGTAGAAAGTGAATAATCGACATGGTGACCAATACCAGTCCAATCAACATATACAGTTGCTGACCTTCCAGCCACGCAACATCCAAAATAGTATCCTGCATGAATGTTCCATCGAGCCAACCAGGTTCACCGGGTACTCCAAACTGACCGAGTTGGGCAAGGAAGATAACAATGGCCAGGCCGTTAACAAATCCCAACATCACAGGGTGTGGGACCATGCGGATAAACTTACCCAGTTTGAGCACGCCTGCGCCGATCTGAATAACGCCCATCAACACCACCGTGGCAAACAGGTATTCGACGCCATGATCGGCAACCAGTGCGACCATGACAACGGCCAATGCCCCCGTTGCACCGGATATCATGCCCGGTCGCCCGCCAATGCAGGCGGTAATCAGACCAACCATAAAGGCCGCATACAGACCGACCAGAGGTTCCACGCCGGCTACGAAAGCAAAGGCCACAGCTTCAGGTACAAGTGCGAGCGCAACGGTAATGCCGGACAGCAGATCATTTTTAATGGTAGTAACTTTGGAAGCGTGTATCTCAAACATTCAAAAACCTTGGGTAACGACTAAGCTAGCTGGCGTGAAACATCACGCAGCGAGATGAAACCAATCGTCCGTAAAAGTTTTTGTGCAGCGACAGGCGGGGCGCGCAGTCTAGCGAATACCGTGGCGCGTTTCAATCAAGAGGAGTGTAGGTTGCCAGAAAGCAGATTGATTTTTTGACGCGTGTATCATTTTTTTAGTTTTTGCGATTGTTTTTTTATAGCAGGTTCTTTTCATCTAACAACGTTTTGATTCGCGCAGAGATTTGTGACTTTCCGGATTCGGTGTCGGCTCGTATCTGATAC
>JABBBA010000286.1:9712-11728 GCA_018607685.1 K189A clade bacterium
GTCTAGCGAATCCCGCTGCTCGTTTCAATCTAGAGAAGTGCCGATTGCTCGAAAGGGGCCTGATTTGGTGATGCGGGGCATCAGTTCTCGATTGTTGCTGTTTCTATCCGCTTCTTCCATTGCCCTGGTTCGCTCTTCCTCTCGCTTAACTGCTGCTTCTTCTTTTTGGTCGTACAGGTATTTTTCGTGCTCAAACCTTAGTGTGGGAGAAGCTAAGATCAGTGTAACGACCAGGGTGAAAAAAATGGCGATGAATTAGGCCTGCGGGGCTGATATAGCAGTAGCGATAAGAAGTAAGCAAACGACAGGTCGTCAAGAATGAATAACACAAATGGGATTTGCTGAAACTTTCCACCGCCGTAGATAATTTCAATCGCTATGCACAGTGCGATACCAATCATCAATCCGCGTCGTGCCTTTGTGGTTTGAGCTTCATTCCAGCTCGGTGTTCGAAACAGCACGATGGAAAGAGTGAGCATCGATGGCCAATGCAACATGGCCCAGGTCAAGGGTAGGGGGTAGGTATACTATTCAGACACATCGCTGTTCCCCGAGAGGGAGCGGTAGCGAAACTCAACGGCGATCAAACTGCAGGCCAGATTCACGGCGATCAGGAACAGAGGAATGATCAGCGCCGGATGTCTCCAGAATGGAATTGCCTGGTTAGGTATATTCATGGTTATTGGAATTCATCTTCGACTCTCTCGAGTATAAAACAATAGTGGGGCACGCTCTTCCGGGTCGGTAGCTTTTTCAAGTGCACTCAACCCCTGAAGTTAGCGGCTTGTAGTCGCGAGCCAGGGTCCTTGGCAAAGAACAATGAAACATGGATTATTATTATTGTTCTTATCGCAAGAGTCCGCTTTCCATGAAGATCCGAAATTACTGCCTGTTTCTCTTAATGTTCTGTCTGAACACGTACGCTGCAGATTGGGATACCAGTGGAACTATTACGACCGATGGGGGTGATATTTACTACCGAATAGCCGGTACCGGTAAGCCGCTGCTATTACTCCACGGCTACTCGGGATCTGGCGACCAGTGGCAGCAATTCGTCGCAGAGTTTCTGGATGACTACAGGGTAATTGCCGTCGATTTGCCCGGGCATGGAGAGTCCAGCGCACTCGGGAGCAGTTTTGTCGTCACTGATGCAGCCAGAGATATGTGGCAACTAATGGATCACCTGGACGTGGAGCATATCCATGGGGTGGGTTATTCGGCTGGCGGTATGACATTGTTGCAGATGGCATTACTTCAGCCATCAAGAGTTCGGGCGATGACCTTAGCTGCCAGTGCATATACCGTTCTTGAAGAGCGAATCAGGGAGCAGTTCAAAGATTTGCCCGAGGGATATCAACAGGATCTTTTGCGTAACCATAATGGAGATAAGGGAAAGATTGGTGCAATGCTCGGTGCGAAATTTGTGGCGGACATTAATGTATTGGATCTCAAGGATCTCGAAGTCCCTACATTGCTCGTGTCGGGTGATCGAGACGAGTCCTTTCCACTGCCCGTTGTTGTAGAAACATACTCGGCCTTACCCAACGCCAAACTGTGGATAGTGCCCGGGATAGGGCATGCGCTGTTCTGGCCCTGGGGTGGTAGTGAGCGCCTGGCGAAGCGGTTTCCCTCAGAGGTGGTGCTTTTTTTTCGCGAACTACAATAAAGAAGTTTAGTCATGTGGCGGACTTCATTCCGAACCAGAATATAAGCCATGTTTCCAGGTGGTCCTTGGTCGGCTAAAGAAGATGTCTCTCGTCTAATAGCGCTTGGATTCGAGCAGACATTTGTGAGGTCCCGGATTCGGTATCGGCTCGTATCTGATACTGCGTGACAATTTCCGGGATGAGTCCTGGCATGCTTACGATGGTGTTCTCCGGTGCATTGAGCATCGACTCAAACAACGACTGATCGATAAGCCCGTTCTTGTAGTAACTTTCCGAAGACAACCAAAGCTGGTAGAGCTGCGAAGCCCAGGCGCGAGCCTGCCAGACCTCTACCGGATTCAGTGCTTCG